>DATJTR010000116.1:0-3923 GCA_035503215.1 Pirellulales bacterium | reverse complement strand
GCACCGACCCGGCGGCCGACAAGAATCGCGACGATGCCCAGCAAGGGGATTTGCGGCTGTCGATCGGCAACTTCCAAGGCCAGCCGACGGCAGTCCTCTATCGCCGGGTCTCAGGCACGAAAAAACCCGCGGTCTTCAGTTCCGGCGTCGTGAAGTCGTACGCGATGGACTTCGTGGACGTCGTGCGGCTGGAAAATCTCAAGGTCAAAGTGAACCCCGGACACAGCTATCTGCTGGAAGCGGCGATTCCGCTGACGACACTCGGTCTTCAGCCGGCGGCGGGACTTACCCTGCGCGGTGACTTTGGCGTCACGCACGGCGATCGCGCCGGAGCCCGCACTCGCTTGCGGACCCATTGGGCCAACCAGCACACAGGGCTCGTCGATGACGCCGTGTTCGAGCTGCGGATGCAGCCGACGCATTGGGGCGAGCTGACATTCCAGTGAGCGCGGCCGGCGGTAAAGAGGCAAGCCCGCTGCGCCGCCGTCAACGGACAGGCTTGTGGCGACCCAGCGTGGGATATATCCCAACGATCTGCTCGTCTATCGGAAATCTATCGACGAACGAGCGATGCGGATCAGTGGTCCCGCTCACCGCGTCAACGACTGCTCAAGCGTCGGTAATTTGCTCTGACGTATTCGTCAGCTTCATCCAAGGTGCCGAAGCTCATCGCATCGGTCTTCGCTGGCGACCAAGTATCGCCCGTCCAAACCTGGTAGCTGGCGGAAGGCCCTCGCTTGGGAGCCCGCTTTGATGGAACATCGGTCGAGCTGCAATCCGAGGTAATCACGTACTCCTCGCCCTGTTGCAGCGTCAAAATGCCCATACGGTTTGCTCCCCAGGGAAGAGTCGCCGCGGCGCGATAGCCAACCAAGATTCCGGGCGTCGCTTCCAGTTCCAAAAAGGAACTAGAGCGGCTTGACGTTCTCGGCGCACGGGCCTTTCGGTCCACGGCCTTCCGTGAAGGACACCCTCTGGCCTTCGCGCAGGTCGTCGAACTCGGCGCCTTGCAGGCTTTTTGAGTGGAAGAACAGGTCTTTTCCCTCGCCCACCTTGATGAACCCAAAACCCTTGTCCGTCAGTTTCTTGATCGTGCCTTCGGCCATTAGTGTGTTTCCCGTGTGTGGTTTCTGAGCGATATCGAAATTGGCATCGCAAGGGAAATATTCTAACGGATCTGGGCGCTTCCTTGAAGTCGCCAGCGGCGTCCGCTTGGGAAACTCGGTCGGCGCTGGCGGCCTGGTTCTGCTGCAATGACTTGGCCAATCCGTACCCCGATGTTGCCTTTGGGGTGCGGAATTTGATCGATTCCGTGCAACTTCACCCATGCAGAGCCTTGCTTTATGGGTAATTCGCTCCCTTTACTTGCCGATGCAAAACCGACTGAAGATGCGGTCAAGGACATCGTCGGTCGTTACGGCGCCGCTCACCTTGCCCAGCTCATCGAGCGCCAGGCGGATTTCGGCCGCGATCAATTCCTCGCCGCCGGCATGATCGTTCAGCGAGCGGGCGCGAGCCAGCGCTTCGGCGGCCAGGCGAATACTGTCGGCGGCGCGGGCGGCCGTGGCCGCCACGCTCGATCCGTCGGGAGTCGAAACCTGTTGGGCGAGCTCGCCGATCCGGCGACGCAGCACGTCGAGGCCATAGCCGGTGCGGACGCTCGTTTCGATCACGGTGGAACGGATCAATCGGGATTCGGCGACGAAACCGCGCTCGCGGCTGGCGGACAGATCGTGCTTGGTGACGACGACGATGCGGTTCTCCGGTTCGGCACTTGGACGGTCGGGGGATACTTGATCGGCCACGGCCGGCACGCCGCCGTCGATGCAGAGAAGCGTGATGTGGGCCCGCTCGGTTTGCTCGCCCGACAGCCGCTGGGCTTCAAAAGCGATCGTGTCCCGCGCCGCTTCGATGCCGGCGGTGTCGATCAGTTCGCACGAGACGCCGCCGAAATCCGAGTGGGCGGTGAGATAGTCGCGAGTCGTGCCGGGCTGGTCGGAAACGATCGCCCGACCGCCGGCCAGGGCATTGAACAAACTGCTTTTGCCGGCGTTCGGCAGGCCAATGAGCACGATGCGCACAGCGTCGGTCGACGCGCGTCGCCGGCCGATCTGGTCGGCAACGGCTCCCGTACGCTCGATGGCTGCCGACAGTTCCGCCGCGATTTCGGCGGCGGTGATCAACTCAATGTCTTCGGCCGCGAAATCGAGGGCGGCTTCGAGCCGGGCCAAAAGATCCAAGAGCAAATCGCGCAGCGCGGCGAGCGGGCCAGCCAATCCGCCGGCCAATTGAGCCAGGGCCGTGTTCAATTGGGCTTCGCCCCGCGCATCGATCACGCCCAAAACGGCTTCGGCTTGGGTCAAGTCGATGCGGCCAGCCAGGAAGGCCCGCAGGGTGAACTCGCCGGGAGCGGCCGGGCGAGCGCCGTGACGACACAATTCCTCGACTGCCGCGGCCAGCAGCGGCGGCGAGCCGAGCGTATGCAGTTCGGCGGCCGGCTGGCGCGTGTAGCTGCGCCGGTCAGGCCAAAGATAGACGTCCGTCGGCAAATCACGCTGCCAAGCGGTCAGACGCAGCGTGCCGCGATAGACGGCCGAGCCGCCGGCGGCCAGCGCCGGCTCGTTGGGAAGGCCTTGGCACGCGCGGGCGATCAAATCCAGCACGGCCGGCCCACTCAGCCGCACGATCCCTCGTGCTCCGCCGCCGGCGGGCGAAGCCACCGCGACGATCGTGTCACGCAAGTCGTACTGCATGGATCGAACTGGATTGCGGCCGAGCCGGATGTGCGCGGCACGAACAGGCGGCGCTGCCGGGCCCTATTTGCGGCCCGACTGACGGCGCTTGCCGGCCGGCGCGCCGTTGCCACCGCCGTCGGAGCTGGGCCGGCGCGGGCCATCCCCCGATCCGCCCGCCGGGGCGGCCCCCGATTGCGGCAAGGCCTTGCGTTCGGCAATGCCCCACAGGCTGGAGACGATGAAGTAGAGACAGAGGCCGCTGGCGACTTTGTAGAACATGAAACCGAAGAAGATGCTCATGTACGACATCATCTTTTGCTGCAGGGCCGATTGCTCGTCGGTCGGCGGCGGCATGAACATCTTTTGCTGCCAGATGAACAGGCCGATCGTCAGGAACGGAAAGACGTTCAAATAGGGCCCGAGATAGCTTTGCACGAACCCGGGCGCGGCGTGCGTCCAGTTCCAGAGCATGTCGGGAGCGGCCAGGTTCGAGCACCAGCGAACCGCGGCCGAAATCAGCGGCGCCTGGCGCAGTTCGACGTCGACCCCCAGCGAGCGATACAGCCCGACGAAGATCGGCATCTGGATGAAGACCAACAGACAACTGCCGAAAGGATTGAAGTTGTGCTTGCGATACATTTCCTGCATCGCTTTATTGCGTTGGGCAGGATCCTTGTACTTTTCCTGAATGCGTTGGATCTCGGGCTTAAGCTCGGCCATTTTTTGCGAGCTTTGTGCCTGCCGACGACTGAGCGGGAACATGCAGCCGCGGACGAGTACGGTCAGCATGACGATCGCCAGGCCGTAATTGCCGACCAGGCGATAGAAAAAGTGGAGCACGCCGAGCATTGGCTCGGCCACGAAGCCGAACCAGCCGTAATAGACCAGTCCGCCCAGGTTGGTTTCGCCCGCCGGGTATTGGATCAGGATGGCCGGTTTCTTTGGGCCGGCGAACAGTTGAAACTCGTGATGAAAGGTTTCCTGCGGCGCAAGCTCGATCGGCTTGCTGGTCAGCCGGAAGGAGACATCGGTCAATTTGATCTCCGCCTTATCGGCCGGCTTGGCTCCGACGCGGATCGGTCTGATTTCGTCGAACCAGATGTCGGCCGGATTCTCCTTCTTGGGAATGAGCGCTGCCGCAAAGTATTGCGTGTCGACCGCCAGGTAATCGAGCGGGGCGTCGCTTTC
>DATJTR010000115.1:0-5937 GCA_035503215.1 Pirellulales bacterium | reverse complement strand
ATGCGCGGCGAGGTGGCACCGAAAGTGGCGGCGCTGTGGGTCCGCGCGGCGCTGCACGGCTACGCCACCTCGGCCGACCCCAAAGCCAAAGAGGCCGCGCTGGCTGAGTTGTCGGCAGCGACGAAACTGGTGATCGACACCTGGCCCGACAAGGCTGAAGCCGACGACGCCCGCATCGCGCTGGGCCAGGCCAGCCTGGTGCAGGGTAAGCCGGCCGATGCGCTAGCGGCCTTCGAGCAGGTGAATCTGCGCTCGCTGCGATATCCGTTGGCCCTGCTGGCCGCGGCGCAAACGCATTTGAGGATCATGGAGCTGGAACAGAAAAAAGCCACCCCCGACGCCGAGGCGGCGAAGCGCGAGTTGGCGGCCGCCCGCCAGCAATTGGAAAAGAGCGTCGAGCTGCAAGGCAAGGAAATGCCGACCGACACGGGAGCCGCGGCCCAGGCGCTGGAAACCCGGCTCCTCTTGTCCCAGGTCTACCTGCTGACGGGCGAACCACCCAAGGCGATCGAGCTGTTGCAGCCGATCGTCGATCGGCTGAAGGAGGCCGCGCCGGCCCAGCTCGACCCGACCACCCTCAAGATATTCAGCACGGCGGTCAAGGCCTATGCGGCCGCCGGCCAACTGCCCGCGGCGGGCAACGTGGCCACGGTGCTGCTGGAGCGCGGGCAAGACGACCCGGTGGTGAACGGCGTGCTGATCAGTTTTGCCCGCACGCTGCAGGCCGAGTTCAAGCTGGCCAGCGCCGCGGCGATCGAAGCCGAAACCTCGAGCGACGCCGGGCTGAAGACCGCGGCCGAGCAGCGGCTGGCCCAGGTGAAAGAGCTGGCAACCAAGCTGCTGCCGCCACTTTCGACACGGGCCAGCACCACGACTCCCAATCTGATTTTCATCGGCGACCTGGCCATGCAAACGGGCCAGAGCGAATTGGCCAGCACGATCTTCCACCGCATCCTGGATCAGGCCGCGGCCGATCCGGAGTTCGCCAAGCAGTATGGCGCGGGATTGATTCGCGTCCGCTCGCAACTGATCGAATTGCTGCGCGAGAAGAAAGAATACGAAGAGGGCGTGAAGCAGGCCGACGAATTGATCGCCCAAGTGCCTAAGGCGCTCGAACCGCTGATGGCCAAGGGGCGGCTCCTGCAGGCTTGGGCCGAGGAGAACCCGGGCAAGTTCCCGGAAGCGGTGGCCCACTGGTCGGAATTGCGGCAAAAGCTGGAGCCGATGCGCAAAAAACCGGCCGAGTATTACGAGGTGACCTACAATGTGGCCCTCTGCTTGTACCTCGAAAGCCTGAAGACGCACGATCCGTCGAAAGCGATCGATGCCCAGAAGGTGCTCAACGCGCGGTTGGTCACGACGCCCAAGCTCGATGGCCCCGACACCGTGGCTCGCTACAAAGAGCTGCTCAAGAAAGCGGTCGCGCAGGGGGGCGGCGCGCCCCATGAGAAACCGGCCGCGGCGAAATGAGCGCGGCGGGAAGTCGAGCCAATTCTGCTGAGGGCGATTTCATGCCGCAGGCGCAACATGCTCTCGTGATGCCCGATCTGGGCATGCCGGGCGTCACCGTGGTGGCCAGCGGCTGGTTGGTCGAGCCGGGCAGCCACGTGGTCGAAGGAGACCGGCTGCTGGAGGTGCTGGCCGGCTGCGTCACGGTCGATTTGCCGGCGCCGGCCAGCGGAGTCTTGGCCGAGCAGTTGGTCTACGAAGACGACGAGCTGCACGTGGGGCAAGTTCTGGCGATCGTGAAGGCCGCAGACCAAGAGCATCCGGCATAATCGGCCCGGCGGTCGGCCGTGGCGGCGATGTTGCGGAAAAGCGACGTGTTGCGTTTGCACATCAGCGGGCGTGGGGTATGGTTGCGTATCCTCCCTTTGCGCCGCCCTCGGCGCGAACTTGTATCCCGCCCGGAGATGTGTACCATGCGCAAACTATTGATTCTGTCGGTGCTGACGGTTTTGGCGAGCGCCGGCGCCGGCTGCAGCAGCTGTCGGCTGCCCTCGTGTGACTTGGGCATGCGATCGAACGCTGCTTGCTGCCCGCAACAACCGCAACGTTGCTGCCAACCGGTTGCCGCCCCGTGCTGCGATCCTTGCGGCGGTGGCGTCGCCGCCCCGATGGCCACTTATGGCGCCAGCTACGGCACCATGATGAGCGAGCCGGCCACGTCGAGCTGCTGCCAGTAAGGCACGTTTGGCCGATGACGCCCCTTGCGGTCGGCCCCGTCAGTGCCGCGTTGAAAAATGCCGAGGACCGTACCCGTTTTGCGTAGTGCGCGAAACAAAATGGGACGGTCCTCTTGCTTGCGCGGTGATTGGTCCTGCACGCCCGGTGTGCGCTGCAGAGCCCAGGCGCGGCTCTAGCGCGATTTTAAGAGACGGTACGCCCACGACTTCACGCACCCGATCCGGGGGCGAGGGTTCTTGGTCCTGCCTCCCTCGCTGTCGCTTCGGGTTAGTTTCGCGAAGCGCTAGCCTGCGATGGAGTGCCCGCTAGCGAAAATAGCGGACGGCATTTTCAAAGACTCTCAGGCCGTCGCCCGCGCCGCGCTGCTCACGACGGGTCCACTGCGGATGCTGCGTCGCATCGACGAATCGCTCCGGATGGGGCATCAAGCCGGCGACCCGCCCCGTGGCGTCGCAGATGCCGGCCACGTCGCTGAGCGAGCCATTGGGATTGGCCGGATAGGCGCCGCGGGCGTCGCCGCCGGCCGCCTGATAGCGCAGCGTCACCTGGCCGGCCTTCTCCAGGCCAGCGAGAAACGGCTCGTCGCGCGCGACGAATTTGCCTTCGGCGTGAGCGATGGGAAGATCGATGCGGTCGATGCCGGCGAAAAAGACGCAATGCGAACCGGTGGTCCGCAGTTCGACCCAGCGGGCTTCGAACCGGCCCGAATCGTTCCAAGTGAGCGTGGCCGGAGGGCCGGCGTCAGCGACCGGCAGCAGGATGCCGGATTTCATCAGGATTTGAAAACCATTGCAGATGCCCAGGATCAGCTTGCCCGCCTCTTTGAACTGGGCAAAGTGCTCGGCCAGGCGATGTTCGATCTGGCTGCCCAGGATGCGGCCGGCGCCGATGTCGTCGCCGTAGCTGAATCCGCCTGGCAGGCAGAGAATTTGAAAGTCGGCCAGCAGCTTTGGTTCGTCCAGCAGGCGATTGACGTGGTGACGCTCGGGCCGGCCGCCGGCCAACTCGAAGGCGTGGGCGGTTTCCTGATCGCAGTTGGTGCCCGGGGCACGCAGAATCAAAACGCGAGGTTGTGGCATAAGGCGATTCTTACGGGGCTACCAATCGAGCGGTTTCAGCCAGGCGGCCTTAAGGGTTGCGATGTCGGCCAGGAGACACGGTTCGCCGAACCCGCCGATGACTTCCAAGCGGCCGTCGCCGCGCACTTCGCCAATTGCTGCGTGCGGCACGGCGGCCAGCAGCAACCTGAACGCATCGACTTTGTCCCTTGGTACTTCGCACAAGAAACGCGTGTTCGATTCGGAGAACAAAGTGACCGCGTCGATTTGCGCGGAGTCGAGCGGTCGCGGGCTGTGCCGTGTCGAGACGGCACTGGGGACTTCGCCTGTGCCTCCGACGACTTCGACGTCCCGGTGTGCGGCCGGGCGTGCTCCACTTTCGAGTTGTTCGTATTGCTGGTTGATCGCTTGAACGATTCTTTCGGGCGAACTTTCCAGCGCTCGCATCAGGGATGCCTCTTGCTCGGCGACCGACTTGGGCGCTCGGGACGTCGTTGAGAATTCTCGCACGACACAATTCAAATCAATGCGGGCCCCCAGCCCGCCGGCAAAAGCCATCTCGGCCAAGGCGACGGCCAGGCCTCCTTCGCTGAGATCGTGACAGGCACGGACCGTGCCGGCCGCGATCGCCGCATGCATTGCGGAAAACGTGCGGAGGGCCATCGCAGCATCGACCTCGGGAACATTCCCCCCCGAGCAGCCGCCAACCAGGGCAAAATGCGAACCGGCGAGTTCGTTTTTCGTCTGCCCGACCAGGAAAAGCAGATTGCCGGCCGATTTGAGATCCATGGTGACCGCGTGGGAAACATCGTCGATCTGGCCCAGCGCGCTGATCAAGAGCGAGGGCGGAATGGCGATGCTTTCTTCGCGGCCGTCGGCCGTGCGGTGGCGGAATTCGTTGTTCAGGCTGTCCTTGCCGCTGATGAACGGAGTGCCCAGGGCCACGGCCAGATCGTGACAGGCCAGGGCAGCGCGGACCAGCGAGCCGAGCGTTTCGGGTCGATCGGTGTTGCCCCAGCAAAAATTGTCGAGGATGGCGATCCGCCGCGGATCGGCGCCGACGGCCACGCAGTTTCGCACCGCCTCGTCGATGGCCGAGGCGGCCATGTGGGCGGTGTCGAAATCGCCGTAATGAGGGTTCATGCCGCAGCCGATCACCAGCCCGCGCCGCGAGGAAAGCACCGGACGGACCACGGCCGCGTCCCCGGGTCCGTCGTTCGCCACGCCGACCAGCGGTTTGACGACGCTGCCCCCTTGGACCTCGTGATCGTACTGCCGGATCACCCAGTGCTTGCTGGCCACGTTGAGCGAACCCAGGATTCGCTCGAGCGCCACGGCAGGATCGAGCGGCTGGCGGGGCCACGCTAGCGGTTGCGCCGCCGTGGGCTGATAGACCGCTTCGCGGACCACGGGCGGCCGGCCGCGATGCAGAAACTGCATATCGAGATTGGCCACTTCATGTTCGCCATACTTCAGCGCCAACCGACCCGTCGGCACGAAGCGGCCGATGATCGTCGCTTCGACTCCTTCCGATTGGCAGAGGGCCGACAACTCGGCCCACGCCTCGGGCGGGACGGCCACGACCATCCGCTCCTGCGCTTCGGAAATCCATAGCTCGGTATACGAGAGGCCGTCGTACTTCACCGGTGCCCGGTCGAGCCAGACTTCGGCCCCGATCTCTTCGCTCATCTCGCCGACGGCGCTGGAAAAACCACCGGCGCCGCAATCGGTCACCGCGTGATACAGCCCGCGATCGCGGGCGGCCAACAGCACGTCGAGCACCATCTTCTCGGTAATCGCGTTGCCGATTTGCACGGCACCGCCCGAGAGGCTTTCGCTTTGGCTGGTCAATTCGGCCGAGCTGAACGTGGCCCCGTGAATGCCGTCGCGACCGGTGCGGCCGCCGATCGCCACGATGTGGTCGCCGGGCTGCGGTTTCTTGAACGAATGATCGCGCGGGATGAGTCCCACGTTGCCGCAATAGACCAGCGGATTGCCGAGATAACGCGGATCGAAGTAAACCGCTCCGTTGACCGTGGGAATGCCCATGCGGTTGCCGTAATCGCGCACGCCGGAGACCACGCCTTGAATGACGCGGCGCGGATGCAGACCTCCGGCAGGCAACTCGTCGATGGGCGTGTCGGGCGGGGCGAAACAAAAGACGTCGGTATTGCAAACCGGCTTGGCTCCCAGCCCGGTGCCGAGCGTGTCGCGGATCACGCCCCCCAGGCCGGTGTTCGCTCCGCCATAGGGCTCGAGGGCCGAAGGGTGGTTGTGCGTTTCAACCTTGAAGCAGACGTTGAATCGATCATCAAAGCGAACGATGCCGGCGTTGTCGGAAAAGACGCTGACACACCAGTCGTCGGCGCCGAGCCGGCGGCGAATCGCCACCGTGGCGGCGAAGACCGTTTCCTTGAGCATGTTGGAGAACTCGCGAGAGCCGCGTTCGTCGCGATAGGCGATGCGGCCGGCCAGCGTTTTGTGGCTGCAATGTTCGCTCCAGGTTTGCGCGATGGTCTCCAGTTCGGCGTCGGTCGGATCGCGGCCGAGATCGCCGAAATAGGTGCGAATCGTTTGCATCTCGGCCAGCGAGAGATAAAGTTGTCCCTGGCGACTGAGCCGCGCGAGGCCGACGTCGTCGAGATCGCGCACGGCGACGGTGACCAGCTCGAAACGATAGGCCGAAC
Organism: Pirellulales bacterium; assembly: GCA_035503215.1. GTDB lineage: Bacteria > Planctomycetota > Planctomycetia > Pirellulales > PALSA-1355 > DATJTR01. The sequence goes on along the minus strand of DATJTR010000115.1, from coordinate 5 downwards.
CGAGT
>DATJTR010000114.1:0-2312 GCA_035503215.1 Pirellulales bacterium | reverse complement strand
AACTGCCCGGCTCTACGCCATCAAGCACCGCGAGTGCACGAGCGACCGCGACATCGTGCTGGTGGCCGCGGTCGATTTGGACCGCAGTCAGCGGGCGATGCTCGACCAGGTGGCCGATCGGGTGACGGCCTTGGTGTTCGGCCCTCAGGAAGAAATGGCCGAATTCGACGAGCATGGCTGCCTCTCGGCCGCCGCTTGGAACGACATGCCGGTGGCCGTGGAACGCGACCAAATCGCGGTGGTCGATGGGCCGGCGCAGCAGGCCGACGCTGTGGTGGCTGCGCTGGCCAATTGGAACGACACGCTGGCGGCCGACGAAGTGACGATCGGCGCCGCCGATGAGAGCGTCGTGCCGCTGGTCGAACAGCGACTCGCCGAGGCAGAGCTCGCGGCGCGGTTCGGCGCCGGCACGCCACTCGATCGCCTCGGCACGGTGCAACTGCTCGAACTGTTGGCCGATTATCTGGAGCGTGGCCAATTCGGCGATCTGGCGGCGCTGGCTCGGCATCCCGACATCGGTGTGTGGCTCGCGAGACAGGGGGTCGACGGCGATTATCTCTCGGCACTCGATCGCTTTCAGAGTCAGCAGTTGCCGGCCGCGATCGATCATGAAGGCCAGAGGGGGGAAAAACAGGGCGGCGCCGCCGTGGCGATCAGTCGCCGGCTGAGTAACCTGGTCGCGCCCTTGGCGGGCGAATCTCGCCCACTTGGCGATTGGGCCGAGCCGATTTTGAACCTGATCGCCAGCGTTTACGGTGAGCGGCAGTTTGATCGGTCGCTCGACGAAGATCGGGAAGTGCTTGAGGTTTGCCAAGCGGTGAGCGCGTGCATCGAGTCGTTTCGGGCACTCGACGCCGCCCAAGGGTCGCCGGCCGAGCGTTTGTCGCCACGTGTCACCGGGGCCGTGGCACTGCGGCTGGTGTGCGAACGCATCGCCGGAGAACGGCTGCCGCCGCCCGCAATGCCCGGTGCGGTCGAGGTGTTGGGGTGGTTGGAATTGCCGCTGGACGACGCGGCCGGACTGGTCGTAACCGGCCTGAATGAGGGTTTCGTGCCGAGCGGGGGAAACGCCGATTTGTTTTTGCCCGATCGACTGCGGGGGGCGCTGGGCTTGATCGACAACGATCGCCGCTACGCTCGCGACAACTATGCGCTGAATCTGCTGGCTGCGTCGCGCCGGCTGAAATTGGTGGCCGGCCGGCGCGGCTTGGACGGCGAACCACTGGTGCCGAGCCGCCTGCTGTTCGCCTGTGCCGAGCCGGAGCGGACCGCGCGGGCGCGCCTCTATTTCGATCCGGCGGCGACGGGCGGGCCGCACGTCGTGCTGTCCGGCGCGCTGCGGGCCGGCCGGCGGGCCAGCAGCTTCGTCGTCCCGCCACCGGTCCCCTTGTCGGACAACGTTATCTCGGTGCGGGTGACCGAGCTGCGCGACTACCTGGTCTGTCCCTACCGCTATTACCTCAGGCATCGGCTCAGCTTGCAGCCGCTCGCCGACGAGGCCGAGGAATTGGCAGCCAACGATTTCGGTTCGCTGATCCATGCGGTCTTGGCACGGTTTGCCGGCGACGAGCGGCTGCGGGACGCGACCGACGCCGAGCTGCTGGAAACCGGTTTGAACGCGATTCTCGACACGGTGCTGGAAGAAAGTTTTGGCTCGACCGTGCTGGCCGCGGTGCGCGTGCAGGGCGAGCAAATCCGTGGGCGGCTGGCGGCCTTCGCTCGCTGGCAAGCCGATTGGCGGACCAAAGGCTGGCGCATCCGCGACGCGGAGATGGAGGTGAACGCGGCTCACAAGATTTGCCTGCCCGGCGCCGGGCAAGGCTCCGGCCACCGCGACGAGCCAGTCTATTTGCGCGGCCGCATCGATCGCATCGACGTACACGATGCAAGCGGAGAAACGATCGTCTTCGATTACAAAACCGGCGACGGCAATGCTCGCGGCGGCCAGCAGACGCCCGAGAAGGCACATCGGAATTCGGCCGGCGAGTGGACCGACTTGCAATTGCCGCTCTACCGCCATCTGGTCCGGGCAATCGGCGTCGAGGGCTCGGTGCGGCTGGGATACATCCTGCTGCCGAAAGATACGAGCAAAGTTGCCGAGAGCCTGGCCGACTGGGACGAAAGCCTGCTCGCCACGGCCGACGCCCGCGCCGCGGAAGTGATTGCCCACATCATGGCCGAGAATTTTTGGCCGCTGGCCAGCGATGACAAGCCAGCCACGTGGTTTCCAGAATTCGCCGCCATCTGCCAAGACGACATGCTGCTGGTCGGCACGGCCGGCGACGACGAGGACGACGAGGAGGTGACCCCGT
>DATJTR010000113.1:0-8145 GCA_035503215.1 Pirellulales bacterium | reverse complement strand
AGGCAGAACCGGGCACGCGGCGGAGCTCTTTTATGCGATCGCGAATTTGCATGGCGAATCCTTGGTGGATTGATGGAAGGCGCTGCTGGAAGACACCGTGTCCGAACCAATGCCCGGGCTTAACGGTCGGCACGCAAGCCGATTTCGCTCCCCGTGTCGGCCAGTGGCACGGTTGGCACGTTCAAGTCAGGATTCAGCCGTTTGAGCTCGAGCATCCATTCCTTCATATCCAAACTGTCCCAGCGGTGGTGTTGTTTGATTTCCAGCACGTGCAAGCGGTCGTCCATGCTGTGCAGCGCGGACGAGATCTCGGTAAAGCGATCATTGTTGTTCTCGGCCAGACCGTCGAAACGAGCATCGAGCCAGGAATAGAACCCAATGACCCCCAGCAGAATTCCCAGCACCATGCCGAGCGGCAGCAGCGTGTCGCGGCCGATCAGCACGGTGCGGCGGAGTTTTTTCGTGCCCGGAACCGAGTGAAGTACCGGTTGATGTTTCGTCATTGCCAAGAGCCTCACTCGATTGCGGCCAGGTCGCTAAGCAACTGGGCGATGTTCAAACCGTTGGGGGCGGCCGTCGTGGCGCTCGCCCAATCGCTACTCACGACCACGTAAGCTTCGTCGCACATGACGCGGAACCAGGCCCGCGTGAGCAGCTTCGGCGCGCCCCAGGTAATACAGTTCATGAAGCCCTCGGCGGTGTAGGCGGGGACGAAGACGCAGTGGCCTCCCCAACTGCCCGGCTGAAAGTCGGCGGCGAACGGACGCGGCCCGGCGCCCGCGAGCGACCAGGTGTTTTGATTCTCGGCCGAGGTTGGCAAGGCCAGCCCGATGTAGAGCCCGCCGAACAGCGCGATCGCCTGGCGCACTTCAAGCCAGTCGAGCGGATTGACTTTGGCGAAGGCCAGAATCTTGTGGCCGCCGATGCCGGTTGCGCGCCAGTATTTCAGCACGTCGAGCATGTTGGCACCGGTGTCGGTGTTCGGCTGGCCGGGTACATAGCCGCTGACCGCTTCGTAGGCCACGAGCACGTTCTGGTTGGAAACCGTCGCCTCGTTGCCGTGGTTAGCGGTGACGACCTGCACCTCGTGCCCCATCGCGGCGCACGTGCAATCGCCGAGCGTATCGTTGAGCATCATGCCCCAGGGCGCCTTGGCGGCCGCAGTCCAATCGCAATTGGCCGGTGGAGACGGCAGATCGGGCGCCAGATACTTGGCCAGCCGCAACGTGCGTGGGTCGTGCTTCGGCGCGTGTTTGCCAAGTTTGCGAGTCAGGATAGCGCTCATCAATGGACCTCCGTCAGGGGTTTTGGGCGATCGTTTTTGGTCGGGCGGCACATCAGCTAGGAGTCTTCGTTGCGGCTGCGGAAGTAGGCGCGGATATCGTCGCGCAGTTGTGGCTTTTCGTCGGTCAGTTGATAAATGCCCTGGGCGTCACGCATGAGATCTCGGTGTGGATCGAAACAGTGCTGGCGGAGCAGCCGCGGACGCCAGGCGTAGCCGCGACTGGCCTTGGATCCGTGATAGTGATGGACGGCGTGCGCCTCGACGTAGCCGATGTTGCCATCGAGCGCCGCTGCTCGACGCTGCCAGTTGCGAATGGCGGCGCCATAGGGTGCGGTTTCGATGGCCGTGTCGAGATGCGGGCGAAATTTTTGACTGCCCAATCGAGCCAGGCCGACGGCCATGTGGTGATCGCCGGAACCAAGCACGCAAATATCGAGCAGCCCTCCGACCGCTTCGAGCGCGCTGCGGCGAAACGCCCAAGCGCCGCCTGGCGAACCGATGCCGCCGTAGCCCGAGCAGTGCGGCAAGGGTACGCGATGGCCGCTCGAATCGAGCCGCTGCGCCCGGGCGTAGACGAATCCATAACGCAAGCCGGTGGGCACGTGATCGCGCCCCAGGTCGCTGTAGGTGCTGAAGAGCTGCACGAAGTCGAAATGCTGCAACTGGTGGATCGCTTCCAGTGCCCAGTCGTGGCGCGTGAAATGAAAGTCGCCATCGCAATAGGCCCCGTATTTCCAGTTGGGCGGGAAGGCCTGGATGACCCGATTGAGAATGTTCTCCTTGTGCCACAACTCGTGCGCGGTGCGCAGTTGCAGGTCGCCGGAGTGCGATCCGGTCACTTCATGGGGGCGGTCGCCGTAGGCCAATTCGCCCACGTACAGCCGCACGTTGGCGGCAGCATTCATGTGCCGGCGAAAATCGTTGAACAACCTGCGGCGGGCTTGCCAGCGGCAAGGATTGCTGTAGGCGGCGGCCACGTGGAGCGTTTGCGACTCCGACCAGCCACTTGCCGGTCGCGGCACATCGGGATGTTGGAGGGTGACAGGCGCGGTTTCGGTCATGAGTTCTGCACGCTGGTCGTTTGGATGGTTGGTTGAACGGATGCGACTGCCGGTGTCGATGATTGCAGCGGTGTCGACGCCGGCGACGGTGAAGGCGCCGGAGAGGGCTCTGGTGAGGGTGCGGGCGCGGGAGGCGACGGCGGTATAGGAATGACCGCAGCCAGAACCTGCGCAAGGGTCGTTTGAGTGGCTTGTAACAAGCGCACCGACTGGAGCGCCGCGATGTTGGCCTGAAAGGCCGCGTCAACTCCGGGGGTGTTGTAAAGCGCGCTGAGATCGGGATCGAGCACGATGTTCACGTGGGTCACGAGTGTTCCACCTCCAATTACCGCGTCATTGGCCGCCGCAGCTTTCGCTTGTTGCGCGGCCAGAAAGGCTTGTTGTGCCGCCACGAACATGGCCTGCCCTTGGGCAATCGGATCAGGGACCGGCGGCGGCAGGTCTGGTTGATCCGGAGTCGATGCTGCCATGGGTTCCGCCATCGGGTGCTAACTCCCAGTTCAAAAAACCTTCGATCGTGATGGGACCACTTGGCGCCGCGCCGGGCGATGGCGGATTACGGGCCTCGGCCGGCGCTGCCGTAGCGGCAGGCGCGCTCGCGCTTGCGGCGGGTGCGGCGGTCGGCGGCTGCCCGAGCTTGAGCAAACTCAATGTTCCCGAGCTGATCCCGAGCGCCGCCAACGCGGCCAAGGATGCCTGAGCCAGTTTGCCACCCGTGACAACCGGCGCCGGCTGCGTGACGTTGATCGTCGATCCGAACGGGATCGCCGTGTTTGCAAAGTTTGGGAAGACCGGCGTGCCGTCGCTGTTCTTGGCCGCCTGCACGGCTGCAGTCGCCAGATTGTTCTGAAACAAATTGGCGTTGGCTGCCGACCAGAGGGCGACTTGGCCGGGTGTGTTGGGGTTTTCCATCGTCAGCTCTGCGTCGTCGTCGAACTGCTGGTCTTGATCACGGGTATGCGGTCGGCGGTATTCAGCCCGGCAAAAAGGGCCGGATTCGCCGACTGACCCGACTGCAACAAATCGCGGAGAAACGCGAGATTGGCGTAGTGAGCGAAATTCTGCGTATTGGCGACCGCCTGTTGGGCCAGGGCTACGGCGTTGGCCGCCAAATGGGTATCGAGGTCGAGATTGATGCTCATGGGAAAACCGGTTCGAAGGCTGAAATCGGGACGTCTTGGTCGATGCGCAGGCATCGCGTTCGGGATGAAAGATTGGAAGTGCAGGCCGGGCGCGCCGCGGTTCGGCTGGCACAGCCGAGCCGGTAGCGGCCCGACTGAGCCCGCCGAAGTCCTCAAACCTGCGTCAGGGCGTCAGCTCGAGGCGGTCTTGATCACCGGAGTCCGGTCCGCCGCGTTCAAGCCGGCGAAGATGCCGGCGTTACTCTCCTGGCCAGATTGCATCAAGTCTTTCGTGAACGCGAGATTGGCATAGTGGGCGAAGTTGTTGGTATTGGCCACGCCTTGCTGGGCCAAGGCCGTCAAGTTGCTTGCCAAATGGGTGTCGAGGTCGATCGCGATCGTCATGTCGATACTCCTGAAACAGAGGATTTGGGGCGGTTCACTGCGAGCCGCTCGAGGTCGAAAGAATCTTGCCGGTGTGCGGATCGACTTGCAGCGTGAATCGCAAGCGACCTTTGAGGCTTTTCTCCAGCGCCGTCACACGACTGGCCAAGGCGGCCAGCGCCGCAGGGTCGGCCTCCTTGCCGGCCGGCCCTGCCGGTCCTGGCAAACCCTGCGGTCCTCGTGGGCCGGCGGCGCCGGCAGGCACGCTGGCGATGGAAGACACGCTTGCGGCCAAATCGTCCAAGCGTTTTTCGAGCGCGGCCAGCCGGGTAGCGTCGGCGCTCGGTGCCGCGGGGGGCGCCGGCGCGCCTGCCGGCGGCACGGCGTTGGGAGAAGCATTGTTCGGGCCTGTCGCTCCGGGCGCCTGTTCGGCTGAAGGGCGACGCGGCGAAAGCCGGACACCGATGCGCTCCAAAAAACGCCGAATGTAGATGCAACACGTGGCATGGGTCTCATAGGCCGGTTGCTGCGGACCGGCGCAGGGACCGCCCCACAAAATGCCGGCCAGCTTGACGGAGGGACTGGTAACGTCGCGCGGTCTAGGCCGATCACCGACCGCTGATGCGGCCGAAGCGTCCTTCGGCGGCGGCGAGAATAGAATCGCCCCGCCACTGTCGCCACTGACTGGCTCGAACGCGACGACGAGTTGCGAAATGTCGGGCACGTTCTTGGTCGTATAGCCGCGAACGGGGGCGGCGAAATGCCTGAGGCGTCCGCCGCCGAATCCGATCACTTCGACGTTGTCGCCGGCCTGCGGCCACTCGTCGTCGTTGGCCAGTGGAATCGCCGGCACGTCTTCCGGCGGATGGTCGACCGTGAGCGCCGCCAGGTCCAAGCTCGAATCACGTCCGAGGAGCGAGGCAGTTTGTCGGCCGCGACCGAAATCGACCCAGATGCGGCCTCCCCCTTGTTCGACGACGTGGGACGCGGTGAGCACGAGCCCGCGGCCGGCCGTTTGCGCCACATAGGTTCCGGCGCCGCTGTACGATGCGCCAGGACTGGCGAGATCGTCGCGTCCGACCCGCACGACTGCGCGCTGATAATCGGCCGAGGGAGTCGGGCGGGCGGCCGGCGCCGCATGGCGTGGAACGACGGTGATCGGACAATATCCCCCCGGACAATCCTGTCCGAAGGATAGGCGGCAGCACCAAGGGGCGAGCAGAGCGAGGAAGACCAACCAAACAAGCCGGGCTCGATTCGGCAGCCAAAGGGCGATCGTAGGCCGAGCGACCGCGGGGTCGATGCGCTCGTGTCGCGGCGCTTCGCAACAGGGCACGGAAAGATCGTTTGATTGGAACTTGAGCGGCATCGGATCACGTCGCGCGCAAAAAAAGCCCATCGCCGGCAACGCTGCCAACGATGGGCTCTGATGGATACCTGAGGTGTGTTCCGCAGGCTCGGTGGATACCCTGTTCTCAACGATGTGCAGGGTAACCGGAGTGCTGGCCTACTTTCAAGCAGGTAGTTGGCGAATCGACAAAGTCGTGCCGGCCGAGCAACGAGGCCCGATATCAGCAGGCGCTGCCGGCGGCCGCTTTCAGCAGTGGCTTATCACCCGCTCGAAGGCGTGCGGCGCGATTCGCGCTCGGCAACCGCCTCGGCTTGCTCGCGCGGATCGAGCACGCGAAACCGCACGCGGAAGGCGTGACTGCCCGCGGCCAGGGCGGCGCCATAGAGATTTTGAATTTCCGCGCGTAGAGCATCGGCCGAGTCGAAACCGTCGAGCCGAGCATCGTCTTCGGTCAACTCGGGCAAGGTGACTTCATCGACCGACAGGACCGAGATGTAGCCGACCCCCGGAATGTAGCTGCGCTGGCCGGCGCGCATCTTGCGATATTTCCACAATCGAATGGTCTGGGTTTTTTCACCCCGGGCAATCGCAGCCAGAAATTTCTTCTTGAACAGCAGCACGGCAAATCGGCTTCCCAACTCGTGGACCAAACTGCCGGAACGGTCAGCGCGCAGGAGGCCGCGGCGGCCAATCGGCGGTAATGGCTGCAAATCCCTGCGACGGCGCGCAACTGGCAGGCCAGAACGGAGCCGGCGCTCGCACACACTGCACGCGGAAGTGATCCGCGAACGGTCGTTACAACAAGTCGTCCAAACTGTCGGAACTGGCGGCCGAGGCGCTTTTCGCTTCGGGAGCGGCCGCTTTGCCCTTGGTCGCCCCGGCACCTTTTTGCTGCGTGGAAGCTTTGGCGGCGTCCTTGCCCGCGACCGTCTTCTTCGCCGCGGCGGCCGGCTCGGCGCCGTTGGCCCCAATCGAATCGGCCAAGGGTTGCGAAGTCTCTTCCTCGAGCCAGGCCAGATTGAATTCGCCGTCCGATCCGCCGGGGGCTTCTGCGAGTGGTTCGAGTGTTTCCAGGCCTTCGACGTCGACCGTTGCGTCGCTGCTGTCGAGTTGGCCGGACGATTTTTGCGGCTCGGCGGCCGTCGCCGCGCCATTAGCCCCCACATAATCGGCCCGGAACGTGATGGCACCGATGGTGAGCATCCCGCCGGGGGGAATGGGAGAAGGCTCCTCGATGCGCGTCTTGCCGATGAACGTGCCGTTAAGCGAGCCCAAATCGCGCACCATCAGCACCCCCTCGGCCTCGAACACTTCGCAGTGCTTGCGGCTGACGAGCGGATTGGCCAACGGCAGATCAGCCGTTCGGCTCCGCCCGACGACCGTGGGGAGCTGCAGCGCAAACTCATTGGATTGGATCGGCCCACCGCCGACGACCACAAACTTTACATCCATCTGCTGCTGCTCCGCGAGCGGTGCGCGAACCTTGGACAGGAGCCCCTACCACTGCCCAGGGCGACTTTTCACTATATCCTTCCCGCAACCCGGGTGGCAACCTTCGGCGGGTGGTGGGAGAACCCAAGCACTGCGCAGGCGGCCCAAATCCGCGCGTTTTTGTCCCCTGCAGCAAGCCCCGAAGGTCCAGGAATGCCCCGGAAGCCCAAAAAAACAGGCCATCAGCCGCTGCTGGGCAGCCGGCCAGCGCTCGACTGGAAATAACGCTGTCGGCGACTGGTGGTCGCGGCCGATTGGCGGGATTGCTGCCGCTCGAGATCGGCCAGATTCGCCTGGCAGCGACGGCAGCCGGCCGTTTGGAGATGAATCCGATAGAACTCGGCTTCGGCGGCGGGCAAGCCACCCAGCAAGAAACTGCCCCACTGCTCGCGGGTCGGACAACTCAAATGGTTCCGACGCCAGATTTCACTCAGCGAATGAACGCCGGCATCGCGCCGTGCATTCACTTCGGCCAGACGGGCGAGGGTCGCCGAATCGCTGCGCAACATGCGTTCGACCTGGGCCATCGCGTCGGCGGGCAGGGCTTCGTCCAAATAGGCCAACAGTTCGGCGTCGGTTGGAGCGGGAGTCGTCATGAGGCGTACAACTCCGGGAAGACGTCGGGATCGGGCTGGCCGCGCCGCACGAGCGATCGCAGCCGCTGCAGGAACTCCGACTTCGTGTTGGCCACGGTTTGCTCGCTCTGGCCCAGCGCGGCGGCGACTTGCTGATTCGACCAACCGCGTACCAACAGCAGTTCGAGGCAGGACAGTTGCTGCCACTGGCCGCGGGCCCGCAGCCGATCGATTTGCTCGGCGAGCGCGGCGACCAGGGCCGCTTCCTCCAGCGCGTGCCGCTCGCCGCTTTGAATCAGGCTGCTCGCCCGTCGGCCGCCGGCGACAGGCTGCCATCCGCCGCTCGAGTCGCTCACCGAGAGCGGCAGAGCGGGGCGCCGTCCTTCGCGGCGCAAGTGGTCGGTCAACTTGTGGGCCGCGATCGAGAACAGGTAGCTTTCCAACGGCCGCCGCTCGTCGTAGTTCGGCAAGCTGGTAAGAAACCCGAGCAAGGTTTCCTGCACGACATCTTCCGCCGCAGCCGGATTGCCGAGCCGGCTTTCGACGAACGCCAGCAGCCGGCCTTCGTAGCGCGCAATTAATTCCTGCCAGGCTTCGGGCGCGCCGGTCCGCACGCGCTCGACGAGTAGTCGATCCGATTCGGCGATCGGCGGCATGCGATTGAATCCGAAGTTACCAATGGGCCGAAAAGCGGTCAGCGAGAGCCCTGAAAATAAGGCGTTTGGCGTCGTGCGGCGAGCCCATTTCCGCTCTAACCATGAATGAATAATCCGCACGCGCCGCCGACGACCAGCAAGATTGCCGCGGCTGCGGCCAGGCGCAAACGCCCGCGATGCCGGCCACCGCGGGCCAGGTCGAACCGCAAGGCGGCGAGCAC
>DATJTR010000112.1:0-12627 GCA_035503215.1 Pirellulales bacterium | reverse complement strand
CGAAGCCCCTCCGGGAGTCGATATCGTGCTGGTCGCTCCGAAGGGCCCCGGTCATCTGGTGCGAAGCGAATTCGAAAAGGGGGGCGGCGTGCCGTGCCTGATCGCCCTCAGCCCGGGCGCGAGCGAAGAATCGCGGCGCATTGGCCTGGCCTATGCCAAAGGCATCGGCGGCGCTCGTGCCGGCGTGATCGAGACGACGTTTGCCGAGGAGACCGAAACCGACCTGTTCGGTGAGCAGGTGATCCTGTGCGGCGGCGTCAGCGCACTGGTCAAGGCGGGTTATGAAACGCTCGTCGAAGCCGGCTACCAGCCGGAGATGGCCTATTTCGAATGCCTGCACGAGCTCAAGCTGATCGTCGATTTGTTCTATCAAGGTGGCCTGAACTACATGCGTTACAGCGTGTCGAACACGGCCGAATACGGCGACTACACTCGCGGTCCGCGGATCGTCACCGACGAAACGCGCGCGGAAATGAAGAAGATTCTCCACGAGATCCAATCGGGCCAGTTCGCCCGCGAGTGGATTCTGGAAAACAAGGCCAACGCGCCGGCGTTCAAAGCCACCCGCCGCCGCGAGCGGCAACATCCGTTGGAAGAAGTCGGCCGTCGCCTGCGGCGGTTGATGCCCTGGATCAAGGCCAAGGAAGTTTGAGCCCAAGCCCCCTGTCTGCGTAAACTGGGAGTATGCCGATGTCAGCTTCGACTACCGAAGCCGCGACCCGTCAGTTGTACAGCGAATTGAAGCCGGGCGACCGGATCGAATTGGTGCACGAAGTGAAGGTCGGCTTGAAACGCTGGTCGACCCGCACCACCGGCACGGTCATCCGCACCGAACGCCGCCGCCACGGTCTGCATTTTCGCCGCAATCTCGACGACAAGGTGTTCAGCGATCTCATCCTGCTGAAGCTTGGCGATGGGTCGCTGACCACGGTCACGATCGACGAATACACGGAACTGCGACGCCTGTGACCGCGACCCAGGGCGAGGCGCGACACCGAGACAGCCAAACGTGAGCCTGCCGAACCCGTCCAGCCAGCATCCGCTTCACTCCCAGCATCAGCGGGCGTTCGAGGCGAACCGTTTCGTCTATCCGGTTCTCAGCCGGCGCAGCCGCGGCATCTCGATCGGGGTAAATCTGAATCCCGACAAGATTTGCAATTTCGATTGCATCTATTGCCAGGTCGATCGCACCCGGCAATCGGAAACGACGTTCGTCGAGCTCGACCCGTTGCTGGCCGAGCTCGACGCCACCTTGTCGCTGGCCACGTCGGGAGCGATCTATGAAACGGCAAAGTTTCAGGGCACCCCCCCTGCCCTGCGGCGGCTGAACGACATCGCGTTCAGTGGCGACGGCGAGCCGACGACCTATCGCAACTTCGACGAAATCGTGGCCCGCGTCGCCGAACTCAAGCGCCGCCACGGCCTGGACGACGTGAAGCTGGTCCTGATTACCAATGCCAGCATGTTCCATCGCGAGCACGTCGTGCGCGGGCTCGCCACGCTGGACGCGAACCAGGGAGAAATCTGGGCCAAACTGGAGACCGGCACCGAAGAGTACTATCGCCTGATCGAACGAACCCCGATCCCATTTCGCCAGGTTCTGGACAACATCACCGCCGCGGCCCGCCTCCGGCCGCTGGTGATCCAGTCGCTTTTCATGCGGGTCGATGGCCAGTCGCCGCCGCCCGGCGAACTGATCGCCTTTTGCGATCGTTTGCGTGAAATCACCGCCGCCGGCGGGCAAATCAGCCTGGTGCAAATCTACACGGTGGCCCGCCGCCCCGCGGAAAGCTTTGTCGCCCCGCTTCCCGATGACGAGGTCGAAGCGATTGCTCGGCTGGTTACCGAGCGGACCGGGCTGGCCACGGCGTCGTTCTTTGGCACGAGCGCCTGACGGACGGCTTCATTCGCTGGGCAACGTGACGACGTTGAACCAGAATTGGTCGATCACTTGCACCGAATGAAAAAACTGGTCCAGATCGACCGGCTTGGTGATGTAGGCGTTGGCGTTGAGCCGATAGGCGGCCACGACGTCTTCCGACGCGTGCGAAGTGGTCAGCACCAGCACGATCAGACTCTTCAATTCCGCGTCGGCACGAATCTCGGCCAGCACTTCGCGGCCGGTCTTGCGGGGCAAGTTCAGATCCAGAAGCACCAGATCGGGCCGCCGCACGTTGCCGAAATCTCCCTGGCGGCGCAAGAACTGGATCGCTGCCTCCCCATCCTCGACGACGTGCAAATGATTCGGGATGACGCTCGTGGAGAGCGCGTGTCGCGTCAGCCCGGCATCGGTCGGGCTGTCCTCGACCAGCAGAATCTCCAGCGGCCGTCCCAGATCCCGGGCGTTAACACTCATGTTGCACTTCCTTCATCGGCAGCGTGAAAAAGAAGGTGGTTCCCTCGCCTGGAGTCGACCGCATCCAGATGCGTCCCCCGTGCCGCTCGACGATCTTCTTGCAGATGGCCAGTCCGATTCCCGTTCCCGGGTATTCACGGCGCGTGTGCAGCCGTTGGAAGATGGCGAAAATCCGATCGGCGTAGCGCGGTTCGATGCCGATGCCGTTGTCGGCGAACGAAAAAACCCAATGCTCTCCCTCGGCTTGGGCGGCGACTCGAATCCGCGGCACCTGGTCGTGGCGGAACTTGATGGCGTTGCTCAGCAAATTCTGAAACAGTTGTTCCAGTTGCGATCGATCGGCCGGCACGGTCGGCAAATCGGTGCGCGTGATTTCGGCGCCGCTTTCGGCGATCGCCGTTTTCAAGTTGACGAGCGCTTGTTCGAACACTTCATTGCAGTTGGTGGGCTCGAATGACTTGCCCCGCGTCCCGACGCGCGAATAGCTCAGCAGATCTTCGATCAAGCGTTGCATGCGCGTCGCGCCGTCGACGGCGAAGGCGATGAATTCGTCGGCGTCGCTATCCAGCCGGCCGACGTACCGCCGCTCGAGCAATTGGCAGTAGCCGGCGATCGCGCGTAGCGGCTCCTGCAAATCGTGCGAGGCGACGTAGGCGAACTGTTCCAGCTCGGCGTTCGAGCGAGCCAACTCGGCCGCGGTTCGCCGCACGGCGTCTTCCGCCACGCGGCGCTGCGTTACGTCGCGCGTGATCATGGCGAACCCGCGTAACTCTCCCTGTTCGTTGGCCAGCGCCGTGATCACCACGCTCGCCCAGTAGCGTTCGCCGTTTTTCCGCAACCGCAATCCTTCGTCGGCCCAACGTCCTTCCGACACCGCAATCGCCAGGTCTCCAGCCGGCTTGCCCGCGTCGACGTCCTCGGGCAGATAGAAACGGTCGAAATGCTGGCCGATGATTTCCTCGGCCGCGTAACCGTGGATCCGTTCGGCCCCGGGATTCCAGCTCTGCACGAGTCCCTTCGGGTCGAGCCGCAGAATCGCATGGTCTTTGACCCCCTCGACCAGCAAGCGGAAGCGCTCTTCGCTTTCGCGCAGCAATCGCTCGGCTTCTTTGCGCTGGGTGATGTCGTGCAAGAACGCACAAAAGAAGTAGTCGCCGCCGGCCCGCACCGCCGACACCGTCACCTCGACCGGAAACTCACGACCGTCGTGATGCAGCGCGCTGAGCTCCAGCCGCTGGTTCAGCACCGGCCCATAGCCGGTTTCCAGGAATTGCCGCACCCCCTGTCGATGGCCCTCTCGAAACCGCTCGGGAATGATCAGGTCGGCCAGCTTGCGGCCCACGGCCTCTTCCCGCGACCAGCCAAACGTAAACTCCGCCTGGTGATTCCAGTCGGTTACGGTCCCTTCCTGATCGATGCCGATGAACGCTTCGTGCGCGGCTTCCAGGGTCGCGCGAATTCGCCGCTGCCCGGCGTGCAAGGCTTCCTCAGCCGCCCGGCGAATGACGATCTCCTGGGCCAATTCGGCGTTCGTCCGAGCCAGCGCCCGGGTTCGATCGACCACGCGGGTTTCGAGCTGATCGCGGGCATCGCCGAGGCGCTCGATCATGCGGTTGAAGGCCGTCGCCAATACGCCCAACTCGTCCAGCCCGGTCATCGGCACCCGCACCGACAGCTCGCCGCCCGACGCCAGGCGGGCTTGCCGCGTGAGCTGCACGATGGGCCGTGTCAGGTGGCGGGCCACGGCATACGATGCCACGATGCCGCCGACGATCAACCCCACTTGCAGCATGAAGAACATGTGCCGGAATTCGTCGATCGGCGCGAATGCCTGCTCCGCGTCGATCTTGGCAACCAGCCCCCAGTCTTCAGGCCCTTCGGGCTGCAATTCGATCGGCATGTAAACCATCAGCACCGACTTGCCCTGGTAAACCGACGTCTTGAACCCCCCTTTGCCCTCGAGCGCTTTGTTCATCACTTGGGCCTCGGCCAAGGGAATGGCGCCGCGCTCGTCGCCGCGCGGAGTTTGCAAGTAGACCGCGTGGTCGCCGACGCGGCTGGCGATAAGCAACTCGCCGCTTTCCCCCAGGCCCGCGTCTCCCTGCAACATGGCGGCCAACGGTCGCACGTCGAGCAGCGTCAGCAGCACCGCCAGCAGGCGGCCGCTTTCGTCTTCCATCGGGGTCGATAGCTGCAGCCGGATCCGATCGTCGTTGGCCGCGGAAGAGACGTAGCTTTCCTTCTGACCCTGCACGAAGTCCGGCGCTTCGGCCACGCTTGTGCCGACGATTTCGGGATAGGTCGAGGCGATGATCTTGCCTTGCGGATCGGCCAGCGACATCACGAGAAATCCGGAAGCGGCATGTTGCGCATCGAGCAGCACGCGATCGGCCGCCGCCGAAAGGTCGCCTTTCTCGCCGGCCAATAGCTTTTCGACCGTGGTTCGCAGAAAAGTCCGTCGGACCAGCATCTCGGCCAGCTGCCGCTGCTGGCCAAGATAGCCCAACAACAGATCGCGGTGGCTGGTCGCCGCCTGGGCCAGCCGATCGCGCACGCGGCTTTTCAGCGTCTCGCGGGCGTAGTCATAGGCTGCCGTGCCGAGAGCGGCCGACGTGACGACCACGATCAGGGCCGTGTAAATCGCCAGTTTCACAGCCAGCGGCAGCCGGGTCCTTTGGACCGGCGGTTCCGGCTGCGGCGTGGGGAGTTCCGTGGCAATGCGATCCGAAGTAGCCAGCGACATTTCCCATCGACTCCGCGATTTGTCCCAAAACGCGTCGCTCGGTATTATTTAGTATAGACGTTCAGGACGTTGCCCACGCATGCTTCGATGGATTTTACCCCCTTTGCACCGATGTTTTTTGAGCCCACAGCGAGGGTAGCGCCATGATGATGCAGGAGACGATTGGCCGGCCGATGGAGATCCTCCTGATCGAGGATAACCTGTCCGACGCCCGGCTTGCGATCGAGTCGTTGCGTGATGGCCAGATCAAGCACCGTCTGACCCTGATTTGCGATGGCGAAGAGGCCGTCGAGTTCCTCACCCGCGAGGGGCGATTCGTCCGAGCCCCCCGTCCCGATCTCATTTTGCTCGACCTGGAACTGCCGAAAAAGGGGGGACGCGAGCTGCTCGACGAAATCAAGCACGACGAACAACTCCGCAGCATCCCGGTGGTAGTGCTCACCGCCTCCCGCATCCATGAGGAGATTTTGCGGGCTGAACACCTGCAGGTCGAAAGCTACATCACCAAGCCCGTGGCCTTGGACAAGTTCTTGAAGGTCGTCCGCGATCTCCGGCAGTATTGGCTTGCCGACATGATCGTCCCGTCTGCCTGATTTGTCGGCGCATTTCCTTTTGTCCGCGTTCGCCGGTGCGAACGCCAATCGCAGGCCCGTGTCCATGCTGGTGGGCGGGTTCGTCGTCATCTATTCGTTCGGCCGCATGGCCGGTGGCAATTGCGGCGAGATCACGCAGCCTCCGTCGGTGTGGGGCGAACAGGCGCAATCCCCTTCGGTTTCGACCTGGATCGTCACGTGATCCAGCCCGAACCCTTCGTGCAGTGCTTTACGGATTGCCCGTAAGGTCGCGGGAGGAGACTGGTCGTCAGCGACGATCACATGAGCCGACAGCGCCACCATCCCGCTGGTGATCGTCCAAGCGTGCAGATCGTGCACTTCGCGCACGCCGGGGCCGCCGGCCAAGGCCGCTCGCACCGCTTCGATGTCCAAGTCGCCAGGCGTTCGCTCCATCAGAATCGCGATCGCTTCCTTCATCAGTGCCCACGACGAATAGATCACCAGCATTCCGATCAGAATCGAGGCCACCGGATCGGCCCATTCCCAGCCGAAGGCCCAAATCAATCCCCCTGCCCCGGCGGCGGCCAAAGTCCCCACGGCATCGGTCATCATGTGCAGCCAAGCGCCGCGCACGTTCAGGTTTTCCTCCTTGCCGGAATGCAGTAGGGCCATTCCCACGATGCTCGACAGCAGGCTGCCAAACGCGATCGCGATCATCCATCCCCCTTCGACGGGATGGGGATGCGAAAAGCGCATCACGGCCTCGACGAAAATCACGATCGAGATGGCGATCAGCGTCGTTCCGTTTGCCAATGCCGCCAGAATCTCGGCCCGGCGATAGCCGTAGCTGTGCTCGGGGGTCGGCGGACGTTCGGCGATCCAGGCTGCAAACAGGCTCAGCCCGAGCGCCGCCGCGTCCGAAAACATGTGCCCCGCGTCGGCCCACAGGGCCAGCGAATCGGCCAACCAACTGCCGACGATCTCGGCCACGGTGGTGGCCAGGGCGAGCACGAGCACGATCGCCAGCCGCCGGCGGTGCACTCCCCGCCCGTGATGACAGCCGTCGCCGTGGGCGTGATGATGGTGACCCATCCTGAACCTCTCAACCGGTAAAAAACGCCCTGCGGAAGCAAGGCAGCAGATCGCGAGCCAATTGCTTTCGTTACGGTGCCGGGTCTTTGGCCCTTGCCCCCGTGGGCAAGAATTCGGTCGTAAAGGCCTGCCGCGGATCGACCGTACCGGCTTTCAGTTGGCCGCTCTCCACAAGCTGCCGCTCGAGTGCCTGCCAGCGCTCGAGCGTCATGGCGCCAAGTTCTTCGCGGCTGACGGCGTCAGTAATCATCAACGGAGCGATTTCCTTGGCTCCGAAAGCCAATGCTTCCAGATCAATGCGAGTATTGCGCTCATGAATCAACTCATTGGTCGGTTCGGGATCGGCCAGATAGTCTTGCCAGCCGCGGACGGTCGCAGCCACCATGTGCCGGACGTCTTCCGGCCGATTAGCCAGCATGTTTTCGGTCGTAAACAGCAAACTCGTGTACGGATTAAAGCCTAGCTCCGAAACGAGCAGCACGATTGGATCGGCCCCCTGCTGCCGAGCAAGAAACGGCTCGCTGAACGTGTAGGCCTGTTGCACATACCGCGGATCCAGCAAAAACGCCTGCACCGTTCCCGAGTAGGGGACGAGGCGCACACCCGGCAAGGGCAGCTTCCACCGCAGAAAATCGGCGAACGCGGCCCCAGGCGTCATGGCCAGAGTGACGTCGCGCAACTGGTCGAAATCCTCGATGCCCGATGCTTTGTGCGCGATCAAGCACCGCGGACTGTTTTGCAGGGGTGCCATCACCGCGACGACCGGCAAGCCTTGGGCCCTGCCAAATAAGATGTTGTCGGCGTTCGCCACGCCGAAATCGGAACGGCCGGTGGCCACTTGTTCCAGCATCCGTGCGTTCGGTCCCCCCGATTGGATCGCCACGTCGAAGCCGGCTGCGCGATAATATCCCCTCACCTGAGCAGCGTAATACCCGCCATGTTCCGACTCGGGAAACCAATTCAAAGCCAGCGTCAGCTTCGTGCTCGGCTGCGCCGTCGTGTCGTCCGCTGTCGCCTTGGCGTCCGTTGGCTTTTCGTCCCTCGGGCCAGCGTGCGGCGAACTGTTTGGTCCGCAGCCCGGCAACAACACGCTCGCCAGCAGCCAGAGGCCGGCGAATAGCCGCCGATTCCGCACTTTCCGCAGCCCACGAGTTTTTGGTCCCGATTGCGTCATGTCGATTCCCGCGGTCCTTCAGCCAGACTCATTGGGGTCGCCGACCGACCCCGGCGCGTGCCAGCCCCGTAGGATCCAATCGCCGATGAGGCTGACCGTAGCGAACATCAAGACTCCTAGCAACATCGCCGCCAGCGTAGCCGCCAACAGATAGTCGAGTTGCAGACGTCCTGAAGTGGCAATGATCAGATATCCCAAACCATAAGAGTTCTCACCGTAGCCGGCCGTGAATTCTCCCACAATGGCGCCGATCACCGACAGCCCGCAGGAGATTTTGGCCCCGGCGATCAGATAGGGAATCGAATTGGGCAATTGCAACTTGAAGAGCAATTGGCGCCGCGAGGCGCTCGACATCGCGAACAGCTCGACCAGGTTCTGGTCCAGATCCAATAGTCCGGTGGTAGCGTTCGTAATAATCGGAAAGAGGGCGATGATGAAGGCCACAACCACGACACTGGCGAATCCCGGCCCGAACCAAATGATTACGAGCGGAGCGAGGGCCACGCTCGGAACGGTTTGCAAGAAAATCGCGTAGGGATAAAAACTGCGCCGCACGATCGCCGACTGCGAAAAGGCGATTGCCACCAACATCCCAACCACCAGGCTGGCGGCCAAGCCGGCCAACGCGGCCGCGGCCGTCAGACCACTCGCCTGGAGCAGATCTTGACAATTCTGCCAGGCCGCTTGCCCCACGCGCAACGGCGACGGCAGCAGAAAACTGGGGACATGCCCCAACCCCGTCGCCAATTGCCAGACGGCGATCAAAAGCAAAAAAAACGCCACGGGAGGCGCGGCCATTAGCAGGAGATGGGCCAGGCGATTCCTCATCGGCTGGCCTCGCGCAACCGGAGGCCGATGTCCCCGGTCAGCCGGGCAAAATCGGGCTCGCAGCGTAGCGACGCCGTGCGCGGAAACGGAAACGGAACGCGCACGTCGGCCACGATTCGCCCCGGTCGCCGGCTGAGCACCAGAACCCGCTGGCTCAAAAAAATCGCCTCGGCGATGTTGTGGGTGACAAACACTCCGGTCCAATGCCGCGTCTCCCACAGCGCCAGCAATTCCTCGTTCAGCGTTTGCCGGGTAATGTCGTCGAGGGCGGCAAAAGGTTCGTCGAGCAGGAGCAGCGCCGGATCGGTCACCAGTGCCCGGGCCAACGACACGCGCATCCGCATTCCCCCCGACAATTCGGCTGGATAGCGGCCTGCGAAATCGGCCAGCCCCACGAGTCCGATCGCTTCGCGCACGCGAGGCTCGCGCGCCCCGCGGCTCTCACCCGCCAGCTCCAGCGGCAGAGCGATATTGTGGTAAACGTCGCGCCAGGGCAGCAGTGTGGGATCTTGAAAGACGAATGACATCCGCGTCGCCTCACGACGCGCCCGCACCGGTTCGAGCCCCGCGATTGTCAGGCGTCCCCGGCTGGGGCGGATCAGTCCGGCGATCGACCGCAAGAGAGTCGATTTTCCGCAGCCCGATGGCCCGACAATGGCCACGAATTCGCCGGCCTGCAAGTTGAGGGTGATTCCCTCGACCGCCCGCAGCCCTTGGCGATAGGTGACGTCGACGGCCGCAATCTCGACCAGAGGTGCCGGCGTGGAAGTGGTCAGAGTCTCGGCAGCCATTCGTTCGACGCCCCAAAACGATCACGAACTCCGCCCATTCCGTTACCCGTCCGCCGTTGGCACGGCTGCGATCCGTAGGATCCCTACAAGCCGCCCGTGGACCCAAGTGCTCGCTGCTCCGAAGTATACGGCGTTCCATGTCCCGCGCCGACCGCAGCACTCCGGCGATGGAACCGCGTTCAGCGTTGCCCCAGGCCCTGAAACAAGTAAAAATGGAGAAGTAGCTCATTGTCCGGCCCGCCACCACGTCTCCTTGGTCCGGCAAGCCTGGTTTCAGCCGTTCGTATCGAGGCCGTTCGCATGACCCAGCGTAGCGGAAGTGTGCAGTTTTGCCCGCGCGTCGGTCTTGCAAACCGTGGCGCCTGGGTACTGTTCGCGTTGGCGATGTTGAGCGTCGCAGGTTGCGGCCAATCCGAGAAACTAAAACCGCGGGAACAAGCCGCGGTCGACTTCGATGCCGGCCGCTGGGAGGCTGTGATTGCGGATTGCACCCAGGCAATTGCCGAAACCCCGGACGATGCCGACGCCTACCTGCTCCGCGGCCGCGCCCAGCAGTTGGCCGGCCACCTGAACGAGGCCGTCGACGATTTTACCACCGCCATACGTCTCAACCCGCGCGATCCCGAGCCCCACTACCAGCGCGCCAATGCCTACCAGGCGTTAGGCAAGACGGATCTCAAAGACGAGGACAACATGGCGGCGCGCCGGCTCGATCCCGAGTATTCCTATTTGCACAAAGCGGACGACACGCCCGCCATCGATCCGGCGCAAGTAATCGCCGAGATCGAGGCCGAGTCGGCCGACTTGGGCGGCACGCCCAAGAAATCGCCCCCCGCGCAGCCTGACGTTTCGTTCGCTCCGCCCACCACGACGCCGGAGCCCCCGAAACGAAGCTTCGTCGAAGAAATGTTTGGCGTCCCGCTGTCTCCTTCTGAGATCGAACGTGGGGCCACATCGGGTGCCGGGCAAACGGATTGGCCGCTCCCAGGGGCCAACTCTTCCGGCGAGGCTCCGCCCCGGGCAGCAACGAGCCGTCAGGCTCCCGGCACCGGCGGCGCCATCGAAAGTCGCAATCGCGATGTCGCCGGTCGCGCCCCAGATGCGGCTGCGGCCCGTGAACTTCCGCCGCAAGATCGCGCTGGGCAAGGGGGCAGCCGGTCACAACCAAATCCGAGCGATTATCGCAGTTTGCATCCCTTTGGTCCCAGCGGGATGCGTTCGACCGGCACGCGCGATTCTTCGACCTATGGCTTCGATCCACGAACCGGTTACCCGATCGGCAAGGGTCACGCCGCCACGGTTGGTGGAATGCCGTACCAAGCCCCCTCCCCTTACGCCACGAATCCCTACGCCCCGGCCGGCCAGGCATCCGGCGCGTGGGGGGCTCGACCCGCGACTCCACCGGCTCGCTCGCCATTTGCCCCGCTACCGCCGGGCAACCGCTACGACGGCGACCGGTGAGACCGGTTTGAGATCCGCGTGGGCTGTGTGTGGTTGGGCCACGCTAGCTCGGCCGAATTCGTCTGGGCAAACCGTCCGCGGTGACTTACCCTACCGCCATGGATGCCACGCCGATCGCCACGCACGACCCATCTCGCCGTCGTAATTCGCCGTCTGGTCCCGTGGGAGAAACGGCCTCGCCGTCGACGTCTCGACCGCGTGGCACGAGCCCAAACCCCGCGCTTCTCTGGTGGCAAACGCCTTTGGCGCTGAGTCTGCTGGCGGCCGTGCTTTTATGGGCCGCATTGCCGCCGCTCGATGCTTGGCCGCTGGCCTGGCTGGCACCGCTGCCGTGGATCATGCTGGCCGAGCGGCAAGATTGGTCCAGTCGACGCCCCTACCTGCAAATTTGGCTGGCCGGCTTTGCCTTCTGGCTAGCGTCGGTCTATTGGCTGATGCTGCCGCACCCGGCCACCGCGCTCGGTTGGTTGGCCCTGTCGTTTTACCTGGCGTTTTACTGGCCCGTGTTTATTGGGCTGCTCCGTGTTGCCGTGCATGTCTGGCGAATGCCGATGCTCGTGGCCGCGCCGCTCATTTACCTTGGCTTGGAGCTTGCTCGCGGTCATCTATTGACGGGCTTCGAAATGACCGGGCTCGGGCATTCCCAATATCGCTGGCTGGCGCTCGCGCAAATCGCCGACCTGGCCGGCATCGGCGGCGTGAGCGCCGTGATCGTCTTCGTCGCGGCCGCGCTGGTCCGAATGCTTCCGCTGGCGGGCAGAAAGTTCGCCTGGTGGCCGCTGCTGCCTGCCGCGGCCGCGCTGGGCTTGTGCCTGGCCTATGGCCATTGGCGACTCGCCCAGCAGTCAACCCGCCCCGGCCCGACCGTCGCACTGATTCAAGGATCGATCGACATCACGATGAAAATGGATGCGGCGCAGACCGATCGCATTCTCGGCGAATACGTCGAATTGACCCGTGAAGCGGTCGCCGACGGCAAGAACCTCGATCTGATCGTCTGGCCGGAAACGATGTTCCGCACCCCCTGGTTCATCTTCGAAGGAGACGCTCAGCCCCCGGCGGCCTGGGGCGTCACCGCTCGCCAGGCCGAGGAGTTCAGCCGCACCGCGGTGCACGAGGGGACCGGCAAATTTGGCGTGCCGATCCTGCTGGGCATCGACACGCTGCGCGCGAATCCGAGCGAAACGTTTCACTACAATTCGGCGATTTATTTCGATCGCGATTCTCAGCCGCACGGGCGCTACGACAAAATCCATCGGGTGATGTTTGGCGAATACGTCCCATTTGCCGACTGGTTTCCGTGGTTGTATCGCTTGACGCCGCTTCCCGGCGGACTCAACCCCGGTGCTGGTCCCGTGGCGATCGAAACCAATTCAGCCGTCGGTCCGGTGTGTTACGCCCCCAACATCTGCTTCGAGAGCACGCTGTCGCATTTCATCCGCTGGCAAGTTGAAACGCTGCGGCGGCAAGGCGCCGAGCCCGATGTTCTGGTCAATCTCACGAACGACGGCTGGTTCTGGGGGTCGAGCGAACTCGAAATGCACTTGTCGTGCGATGCGTTTCGGGCGATCGAATGCCGCAAGCCAATGTTGATTGCCGCCAACACCGGCATTTCGGCCTGGATCGAA
>DATJTR010000111.1:0-3216 GCA_035503215.1 Pirellulales bacterium | reverse complement strand
GCTGCTGCTGGCCACGGCGACGGCCGGTCTGGCGGCCTCGACGGTTTTGCTGATGGAGCAAGCCAAGCAAACCGAGCAGGAACGCGCCCGGGCGGAAGCTAATTTTCGTCAAGCCCGGCAGGCCGTCGACACCTTCACTCGGCTGAGCGACGAGGAGTTGCTCTCGACGCGAGCCCCCATGCAGCGTGCCCGGCGCCGATTCCTCGAGACCGCACTCGAGTACTATCAAGGCTTTTTGGATCAGCACCGCGACGATCCGTCGCTGGAAACGGAACTCGCGGCCAGCTCCGCCCGTGTCTCGCGTCTGCTCGATGAACTGACGGCGCGGGAGGGGGATGCACCGATCTTTTTGTTCATGGATCCGGCCGTGCAGCGCGAGTTGGCCGGCAGTAACGCGGATTTGCAAGCCAGCATGACGCGGCTGAGCGATTCGTTTTCCCGCGAGCAAACCCAACTGCTTCAGCAGTATGTCCACCTGTCGCGCGACGAGCGCGAAGGCCATTGGGCCAAGCTGATGCACGAGACCGAGCTGCGCATCACCGCGCTGCTTAGTCCCGAGCAATTGAACCGCCTGCGGCAGATCGCGCTGCAGCAGCAATTCGTGCGCGCGTTCGACAATCCCCGAGTCGTCGAGGCGCTGCAATTGACGCGCGCTCAACGCGACAAAATCCACGATATTCAGGACGAATCGAGCCTGGCAATCCTCAACAAATGGCCCCGGGATATCAAGGAATCGCGCAATCTGCTGGAGCAGACCTGGCGCACCGATATCGCCCGAATCGTCGAATTGCTCACTCCCGAACAAGCCGCCGCCTGGAAAGATCTGATCGGCAAACCGTTCGAGGAAGAGCTGCGCTTCCGCCCGCCCGGAGGTTGGAACCGCTAACGGCCTATGCCGGCACCCGTTCGATGTACCGCCGCGCCGCGGAGCACGGCGTAGCGGAACTCGCCGCGGAACTCAGCGCGGATGGTTCGCGCGTTTTTCGGCTTCGAGCAATGCCAGCGCTTCTTCGAACTGCGACTGCAGCCACAAGAATCGCCGCTTGTCTCCCCCGTGGTCGGGATGCAGCAGCTTGACCTTCGCCCGGTAGGCCGCTTTGATCTGCTCTTCGCTGCACGGCATTCGCAAACCAAGCGCCGCGACGCACCGCGGCGTGTCACGACGCGCCCATTCCGGCAGGTCGGGCAGGAATTGCGCCACGCGCACCAGGGCGCGCCGTAGCGAACGCCACCAGCGCCGCACGTCCCAATAGAGGAACAGGTAGCCGAGAATCGGCAACCCGATCGCCAGGGCGAAGAAAATCGACAGCGGCAGCCAATCGAGCGGTTGGGGCCAGGTGGCGGCTGCCAGGGAAAAAGTCATGCGAGTTGTCTCGGGAATCGATCGACCCGCTCCAGGCCGATCGCGCTGGCCGCTGCAAAGCGGTGATCGATCGGCATCCCGCCGCTCCTTCCACCCATCATAAGAACGCCCCTGGGCAGCGAATAGTGGCCGTTTCCGGGCGTTTCGGTGGTGCGATACCAACTCGACTGGGGGAGGCGGCCGCGACCGGGTCGCGCCGACGATGCACATCGGCCGGCGGCAGGGACCTACGCCGCCGGGCTGACGTCGAGCCCTTCGCCAAAGTAGTACTTGCGGGCGTCCGGGTTGCTGAGCACTTCGGCCTTGGGGCCGTGGCAGAGCACCTTACCGCCGCGAATCACGTAGCTGCGGTCGGTGATTTCCAACGTCTCACGCACTTGGTGATCGGTGATCAGGATCGAGATCCCCCGGTCGCGCAGGTCGCGAATGATCTGCTGGATGCTGTCGATCGTCACCGGATCGATGCCGGTAAATGGTTCGTCGAGCAGAATCAGCTTGGGGTTGGAAACCAGGCAGCGGGCGATTTCCAAACGCCGGCGTTCACCTCCCGAGAGGGACATCGCCCGCGACTTCCGCAAGCGGGTAATATCGAACTGGTCGAGCAATTCGTCACAGCGGCGTTGCCTCGATTTGCGATCCATGCCCAGCATTTCCATCACGCCGAGCAAGTTGTTCTCGACCGACAGTTTGCGGAACACGCTCGATTCTTGGGCCAGGTAACCCATGCCGCCGTCGCGCGCCCGCCGGTACATCGGCCAACTGGTCACGTCGACGTCGTTGAGCACCACCTTGCCGGCGTTTGGCTCGATCATTCCGCAGGTCATGCGGAAGCTGGTCGTTTTGCCGGCGCCGTTGGGGCCGAGCAGTCCGACGATTTCGCCACGATCGACTTGGAAATCGACGCCGTCGACCACGCGCCGCCGACCGTATTGTTTGACCAGTCCTTGGACTTCGAGCATCGGCATGGGATCGGTCCTCCTGACCAGCGAAGCCAGACAAAATCCATTCGGCGAGTCTGCTGACCACTTTCCTTTTGCGGCCGGTGTTTCCTTCGGCCGCGCGGCGTTCAGCGGACAAAACCCATCTCTTTGAAGTTCGGAAAGAGCGGACAAGGAATGTTGACGTACGGAATCTTGTTGAGCGAAGCCGGCCAATAGATGAACAGGGCCTGCCCGATCAACAATTCCCGCCGCACGAAATACTCGGGATTACGGCTATCGGCCCAGATCCGGCTGTCCTTGCTGGCCGGGCTGTTGTCCCCCAGCATGAAAAACTGGTCGGCCGCCAGCGGAAACTCGGCCCGCCGCCGCCACGAAAACAAACTGTTCGCCGACCAATAGTCGGGCGCGGCGAAAAATTCAATGATCTTATCCGGTGACCAATTCGTACCGGGGAAGTCGTAGTCCCCCGCCTCGCTCGCATCGGCCGCGATGTAATAGACGTCGCGTTTCAACAACAAGTGCTCGGCCTTTACGTCGGCCCCGCGGGCCGCGATGCCGGCCGGCGCCAGGTCGTCGACCGTGGGTATGGCGTTGCCCAAGTCGTCGTAACTCGTGGGCGTCGAGAACTCGATTTGCCGACCGTCGACCCAAAGCAGTAATTGCCGATCGAAGTTGGCAAACGACACGCGATGGCTGCCGGTCCCTCGCAGCGGGGTTTGCGCCGTCGGGCCGAAACCCGACAATCCGTCGATCGACAAGGTCGCTTGCCCGGTTTGGACGTCCACCGTGCAAAGGAAGTGGCGTCCTCCCTTGACCAGGTCGAGCACGATCGACCCTTGGTCTTTCCGCACGTCGAGCGTGGCTTCCAGCATCAAGTCGCCTACCCAGTGCAAACCGTTGGCCAGTGTTCCG
>DATJTR010000110.1:0-8032 GCA_035503215.1 Pirellulales bacterium | reverse complement strand
GACGTCACCCGCACCGCCGACCGCCTGAAGTTCCGCCTGCGCGACCGCCTGCTTCCCGAGTCCCGCGCTCCGGCCGGCGCCCCCGAGATATCCCTGGTCAATCGGGCCCGCATGCGCGTGCTCACCGTCACCGGGCTGGGCGGCGCGTGGACGCTGGCGATCGACGGCAAAACGCTCGATACCTGCACGGGCGAGGATTGGGCGGTCGGCATCGTCGGCATCGACGGGCCCGAGGTCGATCAGGCCGACAAGCTGCGCCGGCAGATCGTGGCCAAAGACGAGCTGTTCTTTCATCGCTGGCGGCCGCAAAACGAAACCTACCTGTTCGGTTTCCGCAAGCACGAACAAGGCAACAACGCGGTCGAGATTCCGCAATTCGATCCGCTGGTAACGTCGAAAGACCAGCGCATCACTGAGCTGGCCGAGCCCGTCGAACACGTTTACGAGATGTTCCCGAAATGACGCGACTCGGTTCGTTCCGCCGTAGGCTCTTGGCGCATCGCCTCTCCGTGGCCGGGCTCCGCTGCGCGGCTGCGCTCGTGGTTCTGGCCCTCGGCCTGCTCCTGCCCGGAACGGCCTTGGCCCAGCGCGATCTCAAAGACATTCCCGATCCCGACCCCGACGTCGAGCGGTCGGCGCTCGAACTGGCCGACGGTTTCGAAATCAATCTCTTTGCCGCCGATCCGCTCTTGGCCAAGCCGATCCAGATCGCCTTCGATCCCGAGGGAAGGTTGTGGGTCGCATCGAGCGAGACCTATCCGCAGGTCAAACCGGGTCAGGCGTCGGACGACAAGATCCTGGTGCTGGCCGACGAAGATGGCGACGGCCGGGCCGACAAGACGACCATTTTCGCCCGCGGCCTGTTGATTCCCACCGGCATCGAGCCCGGGGATGGCGGCGTCTACGTGGCCAACAGCACCGAGCTCGTCTTCTTGAGCGACACCGACGGCGATGGAGCGGCCGACAGCCGCCGCATCGTCCTCTCCGGCTTCGGAACGGAAGACACGCACCACTTGCTCCACGCCTTTCGCTGGGGACCGGACGGCTGCCTGTACATGAATCAGTCGGTCTACATCCACAGCCACCTGGAAACCCCCTGGGGCGTGCGCCGCTTGAATGCCGGCGGCATCTGGCAACTGCGGCCCGAAACGCTCCAGCTCGACGTCTTCGCCCGCGGGCTGGTCAATCCCTGGGGACACGCCTTCGACCGTTGGGGGCAATCGTTCGCCACCGACGGTGCCGGCGGCCAGGGGATCAACTATGTCTTTCCCGGCGCCACGTTCATCACGGCCCAAGGGGCCAGCCGCATCCTCGACGGCCTGAATCCGGGCAGCCCGAAGGATTGCGGGCTGGAAATCGTCGATGGCAGCCATCTGCCCGACGATTGGCAAGGCGCGCTGCTGACGAACGATTTTCGCGCCCACCGCGTCTGCCGCTACACGCTGAGCGAAGACGGCTCGGGCTTTGCTTCGCGGCAGCAGCCCGACCTGGTCAAAGCCCGGCACGTTGCCTTCCGCCCGATCGACATCAAGCAAGGGCCGGACGGCGCGATTTACATCGCCGACTGGTACAACCCGATCATCCAACATGGCGAAGTCGATTTTCGCGATCCGCGCCGCGACCATGTACACGGCCGCATCTGGCGGGTAACGGCCAAGGGGCGGCCGCTCGTCTCGCGTCCCGCACTGCGCGACGCTTCGACCGACCAACTCATCGCCGCCCTGGCCTCGCCCGAAAGCTGGACGCGGCAGGCGGCCAAGCGCGTGCTGAAGGAGCGCGGCGACAGCGTCCTGCCCGACGTCACCGTCTGGCTCGGCGCACTTGATGAGCAAAAAGCCGACCACGATCACGATCTCGTCGAAGGCCTTTGGGTTTACCAATCGCTTAACGTGGTCGAGCCCGAACTGCTGCGCCGCGTGCTGGCCGCCAAGGATCCCCACGCCCGGGCGGCGGCCGTGCGCGTGCTAGGGGCCTGGCACGCGCAAATCCCCGACGCCCTCACTCTGCTCGAACGGCTCGTCGGCGACGAACATCCCCGCGTCCGGCTGGAAGCGGTCGTCGCGCTCACCCGGCTGGGCACGGCCGCGGCAGTGCCGGTGGCGATGCGGGCACTCGACCGGCCGACCGATCGCTTTCTCGATCACGCCCTGTTCCTCTGCGCTCACGATCTGCAAGCCGTCTGGCTGCCGGCGCTGGAGCGCAAAGAAATCGACTTTGGCAGCGACCCGCGGCATGCCGGCTTCGCCCTGGTGGCGGCCGAATCGGCCGGGGCGGTGATGCCGCTCGCCGGCCTCGTGGCCGAAGGCAAACTGCCCGCCGATCTGCGGCCCCCGGCGTCGGCGCTCTTGCTTCGCTACGGCGGGCCGCCGGAACTGTCGCTCGTCTTCGACGAAGCGCTGGCCGCGGCCGTCAATCCGGCGCGCTGCGTCGAACTGTTGACCGGCCTGGTGAAAACGGCCCGCGAGCGGCGGCTGCGCCCGGCCGGAAATCTCGACCGTTTGACGCCCCTCTTGTCGAGCGGCGACGAAACGATTCTGGCCGCCGCGTGTGCCGCCGCCGGCGTGTGGCAGGTCGAAACGCTCCGTGGGCGACTGCTCGAATTGGCCGCCGACCAAAAAACTCCCGACCCGGTCCGCGGTGCCGCACTCGAAGGCCTGGCCGCATTGGGCGGGCCGGCCAGCCGCGACGCCTTGGTCTCGCTGACCGCCGCCGAGCTGCCCGTCGGCACGCGCGTGGCCGCCGTGGCGGCGCTTGTCGCGCTCGATGCCGACCGAGCAGCGCAAATCGCAACCGGACTGTTGACCAATCCCCAGACCGGTCTCGACATGCAACCGCTGCTCACCGCGCTGTTGGCCCGCAAGGGAGGGCCGGCCGCGCTCACCGCGGCATTGAAAGACAAAACCATTCCCAGCGACACCGCCAAGCTGGCCTTGCGCGAAGTCCGCAACTCCGGCCTGGTCGATACCGAACTGGTCGCCGCGCTCGGGGCCGCCGGCGGACTGAAGGCGGCCGTCGTGAAACTTTCGCCCGACGAAATGAAAACCTGGGTGGCCGAAGTGGCGGCCCAAGGCGACGCCGCCCGCGGCGAAACGGTTTTTCGCCGCGCCGAATGCTTGAAATGCCACTCGATCGCCGGCGCGGGCGGCCGCGTCGGTCCCGACCTGATGAGCATCGGTGCCAGCGCTCAGGTCGATTATCTGATCGAATCGATTCTCGACCCGAGCGGCAAGATCAAGGAGAACTATCACTCGCTCAAAGTTGCCACCGAAGATGGACTGATCCGCAGCGGCGTGAAAGTCCGCCAATCGGACAAAGACCTGGTGCTGCGTGACGTCGAAGATCGCGAGATCACGATCCCGCTCGACTCGATCGAAGGCACGCCGCAGCCCGGCTTGTCGCTGATGCCGGTCGGCCTGGCCGATTCGCTGACGCACGCCGAACTGATCGACGCGGTCCGCTTCATGTCGGAATTGGGCAAGGAGGGACCGTACGCGGTCGACAAGAGCCGCGTCGTCCGCCGCTGGCAAGTCTTGCTCAACTATCCCGAGTCGTTCCGCGGCGTCCGCCACGGCGATCTCGACCTGGTGGTCAAGAACGAGCAGCTCAAATGGTCGCCGGCCTACAGCCAGGTTTCCGGCTCGCTGCCGATCGCCGAGCTTCCTTACTTCGAGCTCAGCAATCACACCACCCAAACGCTGCTGCGCTTCGCGCTCGACGTGTCGACCGCCGGCCGCGTGGAACTGCTGTTGCCCAGCACCGGCATTTTTCGGCTCTGGATCGACGGCGTGCAGCGTCCGCCGGCGGCCCGCCTGCCGCTCGACCTCGCGACCGGCACGCACACCGTCACTATGGTCGTCGAGCCCGCCAAACTCGAGAGTCTGCGGGTCGAACTGGCCGACGTGGCCGGCTCGCCGGCCCAAGTGCAGATCGTCGGCGGCAAATAAGCGCTCTTTGCTGGTTCCGTCCCCTTCTCATCGGCCGGCCGCGCTGCCGAGGCAACCCCGCCCCGGCGTAGGCAACGCGGTCAGGCAAGCCTAAAATGAAGGTCGTCCTGGGCGCTCGCGCTTCCCGACGTCGCGTCCGCCATCGTCCAAATCTTCCGGAAACGCGCTCGAAGCGCCGACTCAGCAGTGCCATGACCAGCGACGAATCGAAAATGTCGGAGGCCGAATTCGCCGAGTACGCCGATCGGAAGGAAGCCGACATGAAAGCCCAATTCGGCGTGGCCGACCGGGCGTGCGGCGAGTGTACGGCCTGCTGCACGGTCATGGCGGTCGACGAGTTGGGCAAGTTCATGAACATGCGCTGTCCGCACGACGCCGGCGGCTGCTGTGCGATTTACGCCAGCCGCCCTCGCTCTTGCCGCGGTTGGGCCTGCAGTTGGTTGCTCGGCCACATCGCCGGAGACTTACGGCGGCGGCCGGACAAATCTGGCCTGGTCTTCAATCAAGAAGAACTCGGCGGCAAGTTCATGTTCGTAGCCATCGAAGCCTGGCCGGGCGCCGCCAAGGAATCGAGCAACGCCTACTTCATCAAAAAAATGAGCCAATCGACGCCGATCATCGTGCGGAAATACGAAGACTGTCGCCACGACGTGATCGCGCCCAACGCCGCTCAATGCCAGCGATTGCTCCGCTCAATCGAAAAAGAGTGGGATCCCGGGCTCCAGAGAAAATTGCAAGCCAGAAACAATTTCATCGCGCAGCAAAACGCGGCACGGCAAAACGCAGCCCAGCAAGGCGCCGCACCACCCAGCTATTTCACTCAAGTGGTCGTTGGTAACGTCCCCCCGGCCAAGTAAGCGCTGATTGACTTTCGCGCTTGCACCCCGCTCGATTCGCTGCTCTCCCTTTTTTCGAGCCACCGCTTTGACCGATTCCTTTATATTCTGCACCTGCCAGATCGGGGCCGAAGGAGCGCTGAAGGCCGAGCTCGCCCGCGATTGGCCAGGGTTCCGCTTCGCCTATTCCCGCCCCGGCTTTCTCACCTTCAAATCGGCGATCGGGCATTTGCCCGACGACGTAGATTTGAAATCGGTCTTCGCCCGCTCGAGCGGCATCTCGCTGGGCAAGGCCGTCGGCCCCGACGCCGCCGAGCGCATGGCCGCGGTTTGGCGGCTGGCCGGCGAGCGGCCGTATCGCGCGCTGCACGTCTGGCATCGCGACACGCCCGCCACGGGCCACGCGCCGCTCGGCCCGACCCTCGCGCCCGACGATACAGCCCTTGGCCGATCGCTGCTGGCGGCTCATCCGGCGGCGGGCGCTTCGGCTGACATGAATGCGGCGCGCGTTGAGCTGGCCGAAATGGCGGTCAACCAGCCGGCAGCCGCCGGCCAACTGGTGCTCGACGTCATCGTGGTCGAATCCACGGAGTGGTGGGTCGGCTTGCACCGGGCCCATTCGATCGCCTCGGGCTGGCCCGGCGGAATCTTCGCGCTGTCCTTGCCGTCGGAGGCGGTATCGCGGGCGTATCTAAAAATGCAGGAAGCCCTGGCCTGGTCGGCCCTGCCCTTGCGCGCCGGGGAGCACGTGGTCGAAATCGGTTGTTCTCCGGGGGGCGCGAGCCAGGCCTTGCTCGCACACGGGTTGCGGGTCACGGGCATCGACCCGGCCGACGTCGATCCCACGGTGTTAGCCCATCCGCATTTCAACCATTTGCGGATGCGCGGGGCGGACGTGCGGCGGCGCGAGTTCCGCGACGTCCGCTGGCTGGTGGCCGACATGAACGTGGCCCCCAATTACACGCTCACGACGATCGGCGAGATCGTCACGCATCCCGGCATTCACGTCGCAGGCCTGCTCATCACGCTGAAACTGCTCGATTGGCACCTGGCCGACGAAATCCCGGCCTATCTCGATCGCATCCGCTCCTGGGGCTATCGCGACGTCGCCGCCCGCCAACTCTCGCACAACCGCCAGGAAATCTGCGTCGCGGCAACGCGATGACTCGCTGGCAAGGGACAGGCAGAAGGATTGAACCACGGAGCGGGAAGAATTGAACCGCAGGGGACGCGGAGGTACGCAGAGGAAGCAGAGGAGGAGATTCACCGCGCAGACGGACGATCACAGTTTGTTGACCATTCGCTTGATGCCATCTTTCAGATGAACAACGTTGAAATTGACGAGCAGGCCCAAACGGAGTTCGCTCAGTTTCAGGTAGGAGAGAAGCTGGGCCTCGTAGATGGGCAGAAGCTTCTCGACGGCTTTCACTTCCACGATCACCTGGCTCTCGACCAACAGGTCCAGGCGATAACCGGCTTCGAGCGTCACCTTCCCATAGCGCAGCGGCACATCGAGTTCGAACTTGACGTCGAGTTGCCGCTCCCCAAGCTCGTAAAACAAGCAGCGATGGTACGCTGATTCGAGTAGTCCTGGACCCAGCGCGGAGTGAACCTTCATCGCGGCATCGACAATCTGCCCGCTGATTTCATTCAATTCCATTTCCTGCTTCCTTAACTTCCCTTATCTCGAATCGCCCTTGGTCTGCGTCCTCTGCGTCCCTCCGCGCCCCCTGCGGTTCAATTCTCCTTTTTTACCCATTCATTGGTGTTTGTGCTGAATCACGCCGGAATAGAGTTGCCGAACTTCGCCTTCGCTCTCAATCAATAGCGCCCCATCGGGTGCAATGCCCAGGCAGCGGCCGACGATGTTGCGGCCGCCGGCGACGATTTCCAAAATCTCGCCGGTTTGCAGGCAGAGCTCTTGAAACTCGATCCCCAACTGCGCCGGGTCGGCCGCGCTGCGGGTCAACACCGCCGCCAGTTCGTTCAGCACATTCACCAAAATTCCCGTGCGGTCATGGCTGCGGCCGGTCAGATCGATCATCGACGTGCCCCTGGCGCGCACCTCCGCCGGCGCGGATGCGAAGCCGTTGTTCACGTTCAAGCCCACCCCCAGCACGTGGCGGCCGTCGGCCAGCACATCGATCAGAATGCCCGCCAGTTTGCGATGGGCCACGAACACGTCGTTCGGCCAATGCAGGCCGACATGGTGCGGATAGAGCGCCGGCCGCACGGCCGCAGCCACGGCCACTCCCGCGGCCAGCGAACGAGCGGGATTCACGCCGCCGGCCAATCCCCAGTCGCTTGGAGCGAATAACAAACTGAAAGCCAGGCTGCCGGGCCCGGTCCACCAGCGGTTCGCGCCGCGGCCCCGGCCGGCAGTTTGGCGATCGGCCACAACGAGCGTCGGCCCGCGCGTGGCGGTGGCCGCCAGCGCCGCGGCCCGGACCTGCGTCGAATCGAGAGAAGTGTGATATTCGACTGCAGCCAGTTGGCACTGGGCCAACAGCCGCGCAACGTCGATCGTGTCGTCTCCGCTCATGACCGCACGATCCTCCACGGAAATCGCGAAACCGCCCTGGCAGCCGGCCGCCAAGATTGAATCCGGCCGTGAGCGGTCATACGCTGACGCATCGCTAGTTGGTCCATCCTTTTAACCCTCAGGGAGACGCTTAGAAATGAGTCCCGCGCAAATCTTCGGAATCGTGGTCCGCACGCTGGGATTGGGCATGACTGTGTACGGCGCGATCTCCAGTACCATTGGATTCTTGGGGATCTTCTTCGGTGGATTCATGCTGCTCGTGTTCGGCCTGCCAATCATGTTGTTTGGGTTGTGGCTCTTGCGCGGGCCGCGATTGCTGATAGCGTACGCCTATCCGGACGAGCGGGCCTGAGGCCCAGCCCGGCTAGGCCCCATTCTGCCCATCCACCGCAGCCACGCAACGTGGTGTCTCCTCAATGGCAGCCAATCGGGCTTGATCTTGACGCGCACCGGCCTGGACTGATATTTCCCTTCCCCCGGATCCAGAGAATCCGGCGAATCATTTCCCAGCGTGCCGTTCGGCGCGTCGAAAAACCGAGGCCGTCTTGCGTACCATTCTCCCCAGTTTGTACGCCATCTGCGCTAGCGCGTGGATGCTGGTGTTTGCCGCGCCCGTTTGGGCCCAGCGGGTGCAATTCCCCACCATGCTCGCGCAAACTCCGGGTAGCACCGCGCCGCCGGCCAGCGGCGTCTACACGCCACCGCCCTCC
>DATJTR010000109.1:0-9459 GCA_035503215.1 Pirellulales bacterium | reverse complement strand
GCCGCCATCTGCCTGCGCCCTGAGAACGATCTCCCTCGTCGAATACTAAGGCCGTCGAGGCCCGCCCGAAGGACCAATTGGAATAAATCATCCTTGATCATGCACTCGCAGCGCGCGTCGGCCTGATCGTTGCGACTATCGTGACGCTCGGCGTCGGCGCTGGCGCTGGCGCTGAAGGACAATTACGATTTGGCAAGGACCAGCAACTTGTGGTCGCCGCATACAATCTTGATTTGGACAAGGTAAAGGCGCTGCTAGCCGATGGCGCCAGTCCAAATGCGAGATTGGGGTTCTATGATGAGCATTTGTTCGAAGACAAATGGGAGTCGGCATTGTCGCCGTCGGGCTCTGAGCAGTGGACACCGTTGCTCGCCACATGCAGCAGCCCACGTGCGCCCCAGCCCACGAAGCGCACCGAAAATACGCTTCGCGCTCTAGAGGCGGCACGAACCCAGCGACGCAGAATCGATCCACGCTTAATTCGTGAGCGCGACGAACGTCGCACCGCGATCGTAAAGGAACTGGTTTCGGCGAAAGCGGACCTCAATCTGGATGATGGACACGGCGCAACCGCATTGGCGATGTCCGCGGGCGCCGATGAGGAGATCGCACTGCTACTGATCGGCGCGGGCGCCGATATCAACACGAAAGAGCGAATCTACATTGATGGCACGTTCGACCAGACCCCGTTGCATCATGCGACGGCAAAACCCAACGTTCTGGAAGCAATGTTAAAACGCAACGCAAAGCTGGACGCGCAAGATTCGACCGGCAAGACCCCGCTGCATTGGGCGGTGCGTAGACTTAATGTTGCGAGTGTGAAACTCCTTTTGAATGCCGGCGCTGATCCCAAGGTGAAGGACAAGAGCAATCGCGTTCCCGCCGATTTGTGCGGAGGCTCTTACGCAGACGCCGACTCTGCTCGAAGAGAAACGATCAGGAAAATGCTTCACGAGGCAAGCGATTAGGTGTCGTTGACCTGGACAATTCGCGTTGAGGGGGGTTTCACATGCACGATGCCGCCACAAAGCTGCGCATCCTGATCACCGGCTCGTGGCGCACGCAGGCCATCTACGTGGCCGCCAAGCTCCAATTGGCCGATCATGTCGCCGCCGGCAAGAAGACGGCGGACGAACTTGCCGCCGCCACCGGCACCCACGCCCCTTCGCTCTATCGCCTGTTGCGGGCGCTGGCCTCGAACGGCATTTTTGCCGAGCAGGCCGATCGCAGTTTCGAGCTCACCCCGCTGGCCGATTGCCTGCGTAGCGATCACCCCAGCCGGCTCAATTCCCTGGCCACGATGCTGGGCGAAGAACATTACATCTGCTACGGTCAATTGCTCGAGGGCGTGCGGACCGGCGAAATCGTCTTCGACAAGATTTACGGGGCGCCGATCTTCCAGTATCTCGCCGCCCATCCCGACAAGGCCCGCGTCTTCGACGAAGCGATGGTCGGCGTCCACGGCCAGGAAACGGCCGCCATGCTCGCGGCCTACGATTTTGCCGGCATCACGACCCTGGCCGACGTCGGTGGCGGCAACGGCAGCTTGCTGTCCGCCGTGCTGGCCAAACATCCACGGCTCAAGGGAATGCTTGTCGATCGGCCGGACGTGATCCCCCGCGCCCGCGAGCTTTTGACCGCGGCCGGCGTCATCGACCGCTGCCAACTCGTGGGCGGCAATTTTTTCGAATCGGTGCCGGCCGGCGCCGACGCCTATCTGATGCGGCACATCATCCACGACTGGGAGGACGCCAAATCGACCCTAATCCTCCAGAACATCCGCCAGGTCCTGCCCGCCGGCGGACGCGTGCTTTTGGTCGAGGGGATCGTCGAGCCGGGCAACGAACCCTCGTTCATCAAATCGCTCGACCTGACGATGCTGCTCATGCCTGGCGGCCAGGAACGCACGGCCGAAGAATACAAGAAACTGCTTGCCGGTGCCGGCCTGCGGCTCGACCGCATCGTGCCGACCACGAGCGACGTCAGCGTGATCGAGTCGGCGGCCGCGTGAAGCGGCAATTCAAACAGGACGAAAGGGCAGCAAGCACCAATGTCCGTCGACGCACTCAAGCATCTGGCAGAGGAAACGCTCTACGGCTCGCGGATGCACCATGACGGCAGTTGCTTCACCTGGAACTTAGCAGGACAGGAGCTGCGCGAGGCGCCGCCCGCGGTGCTGCCAGTGATCGAATCGTTGATCATCCAGCAAATCGTCCCGGCGCTCGACCTGCCCCAGGATGCCGATCACGCCGACCGGCAGCAGAGACTGCTTCAAATCCTAGGACCCAAGTACGCGGAGTCTCTCGGCGACGCGACTAACGATCGGTTTCCCGGATTGACCGAGTTCTTTGCGGCGTATTGGACTGTCGGCTCGCGAGCTGGCGCTGCCGAGCGGACCATCGGCTTCGTGCGCGGCTTGCCGCCCCGGCTCGTCCGCCAAGCAATCGCGGCCGTCAACGTCGCGTTCGGCAATCCGGCGACCCGCGACCAGATCCCGGCGGAACTTGGCGCCTTTCTCAGCGACGTTGCGACATCTGGCGCGGAACCGTTGCAGACCTTTGCCGAGAAATGCTTAGAGTTACTTCAAAGGGCCAAAGATCGCAGAAAACGCTAGACGCGGCACAGCGGCAGGAGAATCGCATGCGGGGAATCGCACGTGAAATCGGCTACGCGTTTCTGGCCTGGCTGCTGCCCTTCTTGGCCGCCGTCGGCATGACCTCGCTCAAAACGTCGAACACCCCGCTCTTCGATTCGCTGATGGGAGTCGCCGTCACGCTTTCGACCGTCGTGCTCGCGCTCGCCTATTTCAAGCGGCTGACCGCCGGCTATGTTGCAGCCGGCGTGAAAATCGGCACCCTCTGGACCCTGGCCAATTGGCTCCTCGACGGCATGATGTTCAGCAGTGGTCCAATGAAAATGACATTTAGTCAGTACGCCTCCGACATCGGCGCAGCCTATCTCGCCATTCCAGTCGTCACCATCGGCCTCGGCCTCGCCGCCGCGCGTGCCGCGGCGAAACGCTTTGCTGTGTGAGCCCGCAGGTACAATGGCGGCGAGCGACCACGCAACGTTTCGTCCCCTGGTCGATCCACCGCTGCCTCCAACGGAGATGTCCCGATGTGGAAACGTACTGCCGCTCTCGTCGGCTGCTTAGCGATCGCGGCCGCTACCACGGCCAACTTGCCTGCGGCCGCAAAACCCGACAGAAAGGTCGACCTGGAGCTCGACGAGAAATCCGCCGTGCAAATCGCTGAGATCATTCTGGCAAAAGTCTACGGACAGAAAGTGTTGCAGGAGAAGCCCTGGCAAATCTCCAGCGATAAAACGGCCTTTACGATCGAGGGGACGTTTCATGGTCAGGGGTTTGGAGGCGTGGCGAGGATCCGCATCAGCCGCGCGACCGCGGAGGTGTTGGAAGTCATCCACGGGAAATGAACGGACGCCCCGAGGCGGCGAAAGCCAATGTCCGATGGCATCGCCCGCTAGCCATCTTCCGGCGTAAACTCGACCGCGATGGTCCATTCATCGTCGCGCGGTGGTCTGAGCCGCTCGCCGCCACCGCTCGGGCCGCAGCGCAAAACGACGCGCGTGGGTGCCGTAGCGCGGCGGCGGGCGAAATACAGCTCCATTTCGAATGGACCGACTTCGGTCGCGGTCAGATATGCCCTGCCGGCGAGGCGAAACGAATGCCGGCGTCGCCGCGTAATCTCCACGGCCAGCACGCCGTCGCACCACCATCCGCGCTTCCGCGCCGCCGGCGACTGGCATAGCAGCCCGCCCAAATAGAATTCGAGCATGGTCAAAAAGTCTGACCCGTGCCCGACGATCTTGGCGCGCTCCAATCCGTCGGCAAAAGCCCACCGCCAAAGCTCGCGGGCGATCCGCTCCTCCAACGATTCACGACGGTTCTGATTCTCGTGCGGGATGGTCGGCCTCCGTTAGAAAACTGGCATGGGCTCAAGAACGCTAGCCCTTACTTCACCTGCACGTCTTTCCAATACGCGTTGCCGGCGGTCTTGTTGCCGTCGAGCACCAGCTGAAACAGCCGCAGCGTTACCTCCTGGCCAGCGTGCTCCGACAGATCGACACGCACGTCTTGCCACTGCCGCTCCTTCGCTTCGGGCGCTTCGATCAACTTGTCGAACACCCGGCGATTGCCGACATACACCGCCAGCCGCCAGGCCCGATCGGGATCGACGCCGGCCCGAAACGTTAGCGCCGCGCCGGCCGGCGGCGTGACGACCCGCCGCAGCACCAGCCCGCGGACTTCATCGCGCGGATAGGTGGCCAGCACCTTTCCTTCCAAGTGCGTTTGGCCGCGAATCCCCCGCAGCCCACCGTCGCCGCCGCCGAAGCCGGCCCGCTCGAGCGTCCAATCGGGATTCCAAAGCTGCGCGAAATCGGCCAGCCGGAACCGCTCTAGGGGCGGCGCCGTCACTTCGCACTGCGGGATCGATAGTGTGTCGTCGGTCACTTCCGCGCCGTGTGCCGCCAGCATTTTGGCCCCCACCGCCGCGGTTCGACGGGCGAGTGCCGAAATCGATTCATCCACCGGCGGCGTCGCCTTGAGACCGCCCACGGCGGTTCCAGCGATGCGGTCGTGCAGTTGGGCCACGATCGCCTCGGGCAAGGCCTGCATCCCCTTCATCGCCCCGACCACGGCGCACGACGTGGCGGCAATGTTGTCGGCATCGACAAAATCGCCGGCCGACGCGGCCAGATTCAGCGACTTGCCAAAATCTCCCTCGCCAAACCAGATGCAGGTGGCCATGATCGCCGCGTTGGCGACGGCGTTGTTCGTGGCCGGATATTCGATGTGCCAGCGGTCCTCGACCGCTCCGCACACTTCGGCGAACGACTTGCCCGCTTCGGCCAGGCGAATCACCTGCTCGAGTGCCTGCCACATCGGCGAATCGGGATGAATAAGCAGCGTCGCCTGCCGCACCACGTCGCGCGAATCGCTTTCGCGAAACGCCGCGCTCACCACGCCCGCCGAAAAGATTCCAGCATCCAGCCCTTCGGCATGACCGTTGATCCGCCCCAACGCGCGGGCGAGTTGGCCCGCCAGGTTCGGGTCGCCCGGCGCGAGCAGCCCATACAGTTCGCAACTGAACATCGGGCCAATCGTGAACCAGAGCGGATTGTTCTGCGGCAAGCCCGCCTCGGCCGGCGGCACGCCGCTTTCCATCGCCAGCCGCGCCTGGCGGCTCGAGCCCCACGTGCCGCAGTTGTGCTTCCGCCACATCTGGCCGAGCTGGCCGATCGTCATTTCGATGCCGTGAGTCTCGAATCCCCGTAGCGCCACCATTTCGTAATACCAATCGTCGTCGAGAATCGCCGCTTCGTACGGTTTCGGCAGCGCCGTGACAGGCAACACTGACGACACCTGGTGTTCGTAGGGAAACGTGGCCAGCACGCCAATGATCTGCCCCAGCCACGCCGCCTGCACCCGCCCCTCGTATTCGGCCCGCGACATCACGAGCGGACCCTCTTCGGTCGGCGCAGCCACGGCGGCCGTCACCACTGCCAAGAGCCAAACGATCGCGGAGTAAACGATGTGTCGCTGCATTGAGGATTGCCTTTCCACGGGATCGTTGTTTCCGGCCGCCAAACGGTGAGAATAATCGAAAGCGTGCTACTTCGCACGCGGCCCCCCAACAGCGCCCGCCGGCAATTGCCGCTCCCCAAACCCGGCGCTCCCCCGCGCCGGCGGTTCTGCTACACTACGCACGGCTTTTCGGCCGGCCCGGCCGCTGGCCGCACCCCCACCCTCACCCCACCAAAAAACCCGCGGAAGCATCACGATGCGAACCATGATCGCCGTCCTCATCTTCACGATCCTCACTACCATTTGCTGGGGCGTTTACGGCCCACTTTTGGCCGAGGGGAACGCGGGCATGAACAAGAGCAGCTTGCGGCCGTTCATTTGCGTCGGCATCGCCTACTGCATCATCGCCGTGGCGGTGCCGCTGGTGTTGCTCAAATTGCGCGGCGAGGTGGGTGGCTGGACCATCACCGGGACGGTGTGGAGCTTGATCGCCGGGGCGGCAGGCGCCTTGGGCGCGCTGGGCGTGATTCTGGCGTTTCGCTTCGGTGGCAACCCGCTCTACGTGATGCCGCTGATTTTCGGTGGCGCGCCGGTGATCAACACCTTTGTCACCATGTTCATGGGCCGCACCTATCGACAAGCCAGTCCCTGGTTTCTGGCCGGCCTGATCGTCGTCATCACCGGGGCGGTCACCGTGCTCTTGTTCCGCCCCCTGCCGCCGTCGCATGGCGGCGCCAGCCGGGCGATGGAGCTGGCCGATTGGGCCCGCGTGGCCGCCAGCGTCATCCTGGCCGCCGCCTCCTGGGGCGTGTATGGACCGGTTTTGCACAAGGGCCAGATGGCGATGCAAGGCAGCCGGCTACGGCCGTTCGTCTGCGTCGGCGTGGCCTATTTTCTCATCGCCGTGCTCATCCCAGGCATCCTGCTCGGCCTGTGGAACGAGCAAGGCAATTTCACGCCGGTCGGCTCGCTGTGGAGCCTGGCCGGCGGAACGGCCGGCGCGCTGGGCGCGCTGGGTGTAATTCTAGCCTTCACCTTCGGCGGCAAGCCGGTCTACGTGATGCCGATCGTCTTCGGCGGCGCGCCGGTGATCAACGCCCTCGTCACGATGACGCAAAAAGGGAGTTGGGGCCAGGCCAGCCCCCCCTTCTTTGCCGGCATGCTGCTGGTGATCGTCGGAGCCGTCACCGTGCTCGTCTTCGCCCCCCGCGGCCACGCCCCCGCCCACGCCGCCAAAGCGGCCAAGCCCGCTAAGGCACATTAAAGGCTGGAAAAGTTCGTCTACCGGCACGGTAAAAGAAATTGAACCACAGAGGACGCAGAGGGATCACAGAGGACGGAAAAGAGAAAAAACAATTCAACGCGATCACACGACGCAGGACTTGGTCGGTTCGCTTGGCTACTAAAAAAATTCTCTGCGTACCTCTGCGTCCTCCGTGGTTCAATTCTCTTCCTTCCTTTGCGGTGACACGATTCTTCCACCTCCATTGTAGACGAATTGCGTTTCCCTAAAGCCTAAAGCCTCCTCCCTCACGTCCCCCGCACCAGCCCGAACCATTCGATCTGCCGGCGGTGGCAATAGGCCAGGCCGTGCTCCAGGCAGTAAGGGGCGAGCCAGATTTCCCGCTCGTCGAGCTCTTCCCGCCGCCGCCCTTGCGGCATCAGCAGCACCCGGCCGCGGTCGATCGCCGGAAACGCCGCCAGCCATTCCTCGACTTCGTCGCAATCGGCCGGCGTGTCGATGACGAACTTGAGTTGATAGGCATACTCGGCCAGCAGCCGCTCGATCACCTCGGGCACGAACCGCGCCCGGTGATGCCGCCGCCGCCAGCGGCCGGCCGCGGCCAGGCTGGGCGTCGAACCGGCCAGCTTGGGGCTGATCGACATCAAATCGCACTCCACCGGCAGATAGAGCGTGCCAGCCGTCTCGATCGTGATGTGCTTGCCCGCCTCGCGCAGCCGCTCGGCCAGCGGAATCAACTCGGCGAAAAGCATCGGCTCGCCGCCGGTCAGCACCACGTGGTCGGGCGTGAGCTGCGCGACTTGCTCAAAGATCTCGTCTACGCCCAGGTCGTCCCCCTCGGGCTGCCAACTGGCGTAGGGGGTGTCGCAATACCAGCAGCGCAGGTTGCAGCCGCTCGCGCGCACGAACACGCTGGCCGTGCCGGTCAAAAAGCCTTCCCCCTGAATCGATCCGTAGATTTCGGCAATCTTCATCGTGCTTGCCTCGCAGGCCGGCGTTTTACAACCAGCCCGCGTCGTCCATCACGCCCGGCAGGTCGGGCAAGTCGCCGTTGTCAACGGCCAGCGCCGGATCGCGCACGCCCGCCTCGGCAAATCCCTTGGCCCGCAAATAACAGGCGTCGCAATGGCCACACGGCTTCCCGTCTTCGTCCGGATCGTAACAACTGTGGGTGAGCGAGTAGTCGACGCCCAGTTCGGTGCCGCGGCGAATGATTTGAGCCTTGGTCATTTGGATCAGCGGGGCGTGGATGCGAAACCGCAAGGTTCCCTCGACTCCCGCCTTGGTCGCCAGATTGGCCAGCGTTTCGAAGGCTTTGAGGAATTCGCCGCGGCAGTCGGGATAGCCGCTGTAGTCGATCGCGTTCACGCCGATGAAGATGTCGGCCGCCGACACCGACTCGGCAAATGCCAGCGCCAGCGAAAGCAGCACGGTGTTCCGCGCCGGCACGTACGTGACCGGAATCCCCAAGGCCATCGACTGCTCGCTGCGGTCCTTGGGCACCGCGATGTCGGCCGTCAGCGCACTGTGACCGAACTGCGCCAGATCGACCGAGAGCACCACGTGCCGCTCGACCGCCAGGGCTTCGGCCGCCCGGCGGCTGGCCTCGAGTTCGAATCGATGCCGCTGCCCATAATCGCACGTCAGGGCGTAGAGCGAAAAGCCCTCGGTGCGGGCGATCGCGCCGGCGGTCAGCGAATCGAGTCCTCCGGACAACAGCAACACGGCGGGTTTCGACACGGCAGGATCTTTTCGTAGTTGCAGTGGTGGTGGATTCCGTGGGGCGACTTTCGGGTCGGCACCGCCGCTCCAATATTAACCCGACGCCACCCGCCTGCGACGAGTACCCGCGAGGGAACGCGACCTCCCTCTACTAACCCGACGCGCAAGCGAGGGAATGCGGGCTCCCACGCGTCGGGCGGAGCGACGAACCGACCGGCCGCGGCCCTAGCCGGCGGAATTCCATCATGGCACAATCAAAGTTTCGTGAAAAGGAGCGCCCCAGGTGAGCAGCGAATTCCGCCAGATTCTGGAAACTTTCGACAACCAGTTTCCCGACCGCGAGTACACCATTGAGATCGTTTGTCCCGAATTCACGTCGGTTTGCCCCAAGACGGGCCAGCCCGATTTCGGCACGCTGACGTTCACCTACGTGCCGGCGAAAAAATGCGTGGAGCTCAAGAGCCTCAAGCTCTATTTGCAGCGGTTCCGCAACGAAGGCATTTTCTACGAGCACGTCACCAACCGCATCCTCGACGACCTGGTAGCCACGGTCCAGCCGCGGCGAATGACCCTGCTGGCCGCCTTCACCCCCCGCGGCGGCATCAGCACCCGCGTCACGGCCCAATACGAAAGCAGCCGCTAGAAGGCGGCCCGCCATGCTGCTCGCGCAAATGACCTACGGCCTGGTGTGGCTCCCGCTGTTGTTGAGCATGGTTGCGATCGGCCTCGGCATCGCGGCGGTGTCGATCGGAATCAGCGTCGTCCGGTCTCGATCACCGATCGCCAAGGCTGCGGGCAAAGTGGCGGCTGGCGTCGGTGCCGTCGTGCCCCTGCTTGCTTTCTTGGTGACGCCCCACGAATGGGACCTTCTGGCTTACTCGGTGTTTGCCATCCCCGTGCCCGTGGGCTTGGCTGCCATCGGCCTGGCACGGCTGCCCGCTGGCCG
>DATJTR010000108.1:0-5593 GCA_035503215.1 Pirellulales bacterium | reverse complement strand
CCAGCGATCGCCCCCGGCATGCAATCGGTGGCCGAACGCGAACGGGCGTTGCTGGCCCCTTATGCGCTGCACAGCAGCCAATCGGCAGGCCGTAAGTATCCCGAGCCCGACCATCCCTATCGCGGTCCGTTTCAGCGCGATCGCGATCGGATCGTCCACACCTCTGCGTATCGCCGGTTGAGTTTCAAAACTCAAGTCTTCACGGGCGAATTGGGCGATTATCACCGCACCCGGCTGACTCACACGCTGGAGGTGGCCAGCGTCTCGCGCACGGTCGGCCGAGCACTGGGTTTGAACGAAGATCTGATCGAGGCCCTGGCCCTGGTGCACGACCTGGGGCATCCTCCCTTCGGCCACGCTGGCGAAGCCGTGCTCGATCGCTGCCTGGCCGCCGTCGGGGGCTTCTCGCACAATCGCCAGGCGTTGCGATTGGTCGAAGAACTCGAAATTCGCTACCACAGTTTTCCGGGTTTGAATCTCAGCCGCGAGATTCTCGCCGGCCAAGACTTTCGGGCCGACAAACGGTCGAATGGCGGCGCGCTGCTCGAAGTGCAAGCGGTCGAGGCGGCCGACAGCATTGCCTACGACACGCACGATGCCGACGATGCATTGGAATTGGGACTGCTCACGCTCGATGAACTCTTGGAAACGCCCTTGTGGGCCGCCGCCAACGAGCGCATCCGCAAACGTTTCACGGCGCTCGAACCGGAGGAACTGCGGCGCGTGCTGCTACACGAACTCATCGACTGGCAGGTGAGCGATTTGTTGGCGTCGGCCAGCCGGGCGCTCGTCGAGTTGGGCGTCGACAGCGCCGAAGCGGCCCGCAAACTGCCTCCGTTGATTGCCGCCAGCGGCGAACTGGCCGCCGAGAAGGAGGCTCTCGAGCGATTCTTGCACGTCCGGGTGTATCGCCATCCCCATGTGCTGGCCCATCG
This sequence comes from Pirellulales bacterium, assembly GCA_035503215.1. Classification (GTDB taxonomy): domain Bacteria; phylum Planctomycetota; class Planctomycetia; order Pirellulales; family PALSA-1355; genus DATJTR01. Next base: position 4,658 of record DATJTR010000108.1, on the reverse strand, counting down.
GGTGGCGGCGCAGGCGATGCTCGACGAGATGTTCGCTCGGCTCGTGGCCCGACCCGAATTGCTGCCGGCCGATGCGGCGCGGCGCATCGTGGCAGCCGGGCTGGAGCGAACCGTGGGCGATTATCTGGCATCGCTCACCGATCGCGGTGCCCAGCGCGAGCACGCGCGACTGCGCGGTCCGGCCGACGCTCGCTAATCGGTTACCGCCAAGCGGTTTTCGTCCTCCCGACCGAGCGTGTTTGTTTCGCCGCTTTCGGCCGGCTGACGAGGAAGCGGCGCAAAATCGCGCCAATTCTGGCCGAGTTTCGCTGCACAGTGCTCAATGGGTTCGTAACAATTTTGCGGGCACGCCGCGGATGGTTTTCCCCCCTTGTTGCGGTCCGAGTTCTGGCATCGGGCCGATGGGCGTTCTAAGATGAAGTTTTGCCACGAGTTTTCCTCGTTTCGTCCCTGCCGCTTGCGCGCCGGGGGCGCTCTCTCTGATGGCACTGGTCGTCTTACGCTGCGTGTTCTTGATGGTGGCCGCGGCCCTGGCTGCGCAGCTTGCGCGGTCGCCGCTGGGTGCCGACCCGAATTTTCCGGCGGCTCCCTGGGCGGCGTTCGGTGGGGTGATGGCGCTGGCCATCGGGGTGGTGGCGCTCGACGTCTTTCTGCGCAAGAAACGCATCGACACGCTGTCGGCCGTCTATTTCGGGCTGATCGTGGGTCTGTTTTTGACCTACGTGCTCCGGCTCGCTTTGTCGACGGTGCTTCCCGAGCAGTCGGCGGCGGGCCGCTTCGTCGAATTGGCCCTGGGAATGGTGCTGTGCTACACCTGCATCAGCATGCTGCTGCAGACGAAAGATGATTTCCGCTTCATCATTCCCTACGTCGAATTCGCCAAAGACGTGAAGGGCATTCGCCCCTACATCTTCGACACCAGCGTGGTGATCGATGGCCGCGTGGCCGACGTCATCGAAACGCAGGTGCTCGACAATCAGTTGATCATGCCCCGCTTCGTCATCGCCGAATTGCAAGCGATCGCCGACAGCTCCGACCGCTTGCGCCGCAGCCGCGGCCGGCGCGGGCTCGACATCCTCAACCGCCTGCGGGCCAATCCGGCCGTCGATCTGCAGATCTATGATCACGAACTGCCCGAGTTCGCCGGTCAGCCGGTCGACATCAAACTGGTGCTCTTGGCCAAGCATCTCGACGGCAAGGTGGTGACGAACGATTACAACCTGAACAAGGTCGCCCGGCTGCATGGCGTGGGGGTCATCAACCTGAACGATCTGGCCAACGCGCTGAAACCGACCTTCTTGCCCGGCGAACACGTCGAAGTGCGGATCGTGAAGAGCGGCGAAGAGCCGGGCCAAGGGGTTGGCTATCTGGACGACGGCACGATGATCGTCGTCGAAGGAGGCCGCGACCACATCAACAAGCAGGTCCGCATCGTCGTGACCAGCGTTCTTCAGACCAGCGCCGGCCGCATGATTTTTGGCCGCTACGAAGGTCTCACCTCGCCGCGCTCGTCGGACGACGAAGCCCTGGCCGGCCGCAAAGGAGCCGGCAGCGCGTCGAGCTGAGGCAGGTCGCGCGACAGCGATCTCTCGGACATCATCCAGCGAGCGCTGCCCACAGGGCAAAAGCGAGCGGCGTGAGGCCTGAAGGAGGAAGGGCCGAGCGCAACAACACTGCGGCTACATGCGGTCGACGACGTGAATTCCCAACAGGCCAAGGCCCAGGCGAATCGTGCGGGCGGTCAGGTCGCATAACAAGAGGCGGCTGCGGCGCACGTCTTCGCTCTCGGCCCGAATGACCGGGCACTGCTCCCAAAAGGTCGAAAAGCGGTTGGCCAGGTCGAAGAGATAGCTGGTTAGGTGGTTCGGGCGATAATCGGCCAAGATGGCCGGAAAAACTTCGCCGAATTGCAAAAGGGCCAGGGCCAGGGCTCGTTCGGCCGGCGCGTCGATGACGAGCGAACCCGGCGTGGCACGCAGCGCCGCCGCATCGGCCCCTGCCTTGGCCATCACGCTTTCGGCCCGGGCGTGGGCGTACTGCATGTAGGTGGCCGTGTTGCCATTCATGGCCAGCATTTTGTCGTAGCTGAATTCGTAATCGCTGGTGCGGTTCTGCGACAGGTCGGCGTATTTGATCGCCCCGATGCCGACCGCCTCGGCCACGGCCCGCCGTTCGGCCTCGGGCAGTTCCGCTCCGCCCGGCTTGGCATCGTCGTTCTGGGAGACGATTGAGTACGCCCGCGATACCGCCTCGTCGAGCAAGCTTTCCAGGCCGACGTTGTCGCCGCTGCGGGTCTTGTAGGGCTTGCCGTCCGAGCCGAGCACGGTGCCGAAGGCGACATGCACCAGCTCGACATCCGTGTAGCCCCACAGCCGGGCCGTGGCAAACAGTTGCTCGAAGTGCAGGCTCTGGCGGTGATCGACCACGTACAGGATCGCGTCGGGATGCCAGGTGTCCATCCGATACGCGACCGTGGCCAGGTCAGTCGTGGCGTAGAGGAACGCCCCGTCCTGCTTCCGCACGATCATCGGCGCGTTTTGCCCGGGTAGAAAGACGCAAATCGCCCCTTCGCTTTCGCGGGCGATGCCGCTGCCGAGCAACGCGTCGACGACTCCCGGCAGGCGATCGTGGTAAAAGCTCTCCCCCAGCGTGTGATCGAACTTGAGGCCGAGCCGGCGGTACATCCGGTCGATCTCGTCGCGGCAGGCGGGCAGGAATTCTTTCCACAGCCGCAGATTTTCCACGTCGCCGGCATGCAGCTTGGCAGTTTCGGCCAACGCCGCCGCTCCCACGTCGGTGTGATGCTTGAGGTAGTGCATCGCCGAGGGATCGCACTCCAAATCGACCACCTGCGATTCGACCGCTGCCAGCTCGGTCTGCATCTCGGCCACGCGGCGCTCGGCCTTGTGCCGGGCTTTGGCCACCACTTCCGGCTTGGCGGCTTTGCCCCCAGCTGCGCTCGCCTCGGCTACCATCTTGTCGATCAACTGGCCGGGATTGGCCAACTGTGCCTGCAGTCGATCGCGCTTGGCGACGTGCTCGGGATACTCGATCAGCCGGTTCACCAGCCGGTACAGGCGGCCTAATTCGCGGACCGGGTCGCGGCGGTAGGCCGGCATGTCCACAAAATGCTTGTAGCCGTACAGGATCATCCCAAACTGGGTGCCCCAGTCGCCGATGTGGTTGTCGCTCGTCACTCGATGCCCGACAAACCGTAGCGTGCGATCCAGTGCGTCGCCGATGACGCTCGAGCGAATGTGGCCGACGTGCATCGGCTTGGCCACATTCGGCGCCGAATAGTCGATCACGTAGGTCCGGGGCCGCTCGACCGGCGGAATACCCAGCCGCTCGGAGTCGCGGACGATCGCGGCGAGCCCTTCTGCCAGCCAGGAGCTTTTGAGCCGCAGATTGATAAATCCGGGCCCGGCGATTTGGGGCGGTTCGCAGAGATCGGCCACGTCGAGCCGGCCGAGCAATTCGGCGGCCACGTCGCGCGGGCTGCGCGCGAGCCGCTTGCCCAGCGGCATCGCGCAATTGGCCTGGTAGTCGCCAAAAGTGGCGTCTTGCGCCGGCCGCACCATGTCGACCAGCCGGCCAAGCTCCGCGGCATCGGCCGCCATTGGCCCGAGGGCCGCCGCGAATCGGGTTTGCAATTGTTCGAGAATGTTCATGGGTTGCCGCGCTCCCGCGGCGGTTGGTTCCAGCTTTCGCTGGTCTTACAAAAATCGGCCCGTGCCGGGGACTGCCTCGCATGGCTCAATTTAGCCAACGGCTCACGTCTCGCAAGGACGGATTTTACCGACACTCGCCAACATTGCCGCGCGGAACCTACTCTGCTCGAAGGCTACAATAGGTGGTAACCGATGTATTCAAATCCCTCATGGTAGGCGCGCGAGCGGGTGCTCCGGATGGCGCGAGATGCAATGTCCTCGACCGATCGGTCACGATCATCGCGGTTGCTGGCGATCGCCTTTATTGCGGCGGCAGGCGTTTCAACTTCGCTATGCCTCTGGCGGTCGGGCCGACAACTCGAAAGCCTGCGATTCAAATCAACTTCGGGTCGCATCGTGGCCATCGCGGCAACGCGCGACCCGCTTGCCAGCGGCATGCCCCCCATTCCCAAGACCAGCACGCTCGCTGTTCGTTATCGCTACACGGCCGGAGGCCGGACCTACGAGTCAGATCAGTATCGCCTGGCGCAGTGGCCGTTTGGTACGCGTCGCGCCAACGCATTCGTTCAGCAACATCCCCCGGGAAGCGAGATTCCGGTTTTCTACGATCCTCGCGATCCAGCCCGGTCCATCTTGTGTCGCGGGCTCGAGGGGGTCGACCTCTTCGGCATGTTAGGCGTATCGGTCCTTTGTCTGGGGGCGGCGTTTACCGGCGCCATCACCTGGGGACCGCAAGCCCGTGGTGGCAACGCCGGTCGTGCGCCGCGCTGGGGCCCGTGGGGGATGTCTGGGTTGGCTTTCATCATTTCAGCGATGGTGGCGCTCCAATACTATGGACTTTTCCGCGGAGAGCATGATCCTCCGCTGGAAGCGATGTACTGGGTTTGGGCCGGCAGCATCGGCATCGCTACCGCAACCTACGCGCTGGGACGAGCCCGCGAAAGGCTGCAGACGGCCGCCGTCGGTTAATCGCATGCAGCTAAGTGC
>DATJTR010000107.1:0-3902 GCA_035503215.1 Pirellulales bacterium | reverse complement strand
ACGACGCGTTTGTCACGAACTTGCCGGCCTCACGCGAGGCCTTGCTGGGGGCCGTGGTCGAGGCCTGGAACGTGATGGGCGTCCGGCAAGACTGGCCCCGGCGGCGGGTGGCCGAATTAGTGGCCGAAAGATATGCACACGACGCCTGGAACTTACGGCATTAGCCGCGGGATTGGCCGGCAGCGCAATCCGCGGCGCTCGGACGACAACGAGGTCTCGACAGCGCCGCTTTTCGCCGCTGGTTCCCGCCGGCGCGAGCGATACGTGCAACGCCCGATTTCACGCGGCGTCGGGGTGCCTCGCCGACGTGGGGATTCGTCGCGACCAACTTGCGCGATTATGATGGCTCTGGCGGCGGCATAAGGGACGGCGGTGCTAACAGGTACGCACGTACGGCGTCGACACACCTGCCTTTCTTCGCATTGAGGTTGCGAGTGGAAAAAACTTCGGCGGCGATCGAGCTGACGTCTGTGCGAGAGGACGATTTGCCGCTCGTGGTTGAGCTGGTGGGGGAACTGGCCGAGTACGAACAGCGGCGGCACGAGGTGCTGCTGGAAGCACCCGATTTGCGCGCCGCACTGTTTGGCAGCCAAAAAGTTTGCGATGCGCTCATCGCGCGCGTCGGGGGGCAGCCGGCGGGGATGGCGATCTGGTTCTTTTCATTTTCGACGTTTCGCGGCCGGCCGAATCTGTATCTCGAAGATTTGTTCGTCCGCCCGGCGTATCGCCGTTTCGGGGTGGGGCGGGCGATCATGGCCCGCCTGGCGGCCGTGGCAGGCGAGCGCGGCTGCGGCCGGTTGGAATGGAGCGTATTGGCTTGGAACGACCCGGCGATCGCCTTTTACCGCTCGTTGGGGGCCGAACCGGTGGCCGAGTGGCAGGCGTACCAATTGAGCGGCGCGGCATTGGCCCGGCTGGCTGGGCCTTGATCCGCCCGAGGGGGCCGGCAGCACTAAGGAGTGAGCTAAAAAGCGTTCTCCCGGCGTAGTTTGTCGAATTCCTGCCGCGCCTCCGCGTTCTGCGGTTCGGTCTCCAAAAGCTGGTGATATTGTTTCATGGCCGGGCCAATCTCGTGGCGGCCAGCCAGGGTCCGCGCCAGATTCAGCCGGGCGGCGCCATAATTGGGATCGATCGCCAGGGCCGCCTCGAATTGCCGCGTCGCGGCCTCGAGCTGCCCCTGTTTTACCTGCAAGATGGCCAAATCGTAGCGTGCTTGCGCGTGGTGCGGGTCGATGGCGATCGCCCGCTCCAACTCGGCGATGGCTTCAGCGGACTTTCCTTGGCGGGTGAGCACATAAGCCAGGCCGCGATGGACGTCGAAGCGCCCGGCGTCGATCTCCAACGCCCGGTCGAACTGTTCGCGGGCTTCGCTGAAGCGTTTTTGTGCCCCAAGCGCAAGGCCCAGATTGACGTGGGGCTGAACGGCGTCGGGTTTGATTTCGATCGCCCGGCGAAACATGGCCATGGCTTCGCGCGTTTTGTTTTGAGTGAGCAATAAGGAGCCAAAGTTGCTGAAAGGGACATAGTCGGTTGTCAGTTTTATGGCCCGCTGAAAATGCGGAATGGCCTCGTCGAATTTCTCTTGCCGCCGCAGCGCTTCGGCCAATCCGCCCTCGGCTTTGCCATTGTCGGTCGTGCACTCGAGGGCGTGGCGCCACATGATCTCGTCGTTGCGCCAGAATGTGGTTTGGCGAGCTGCCAGCACCATCAGAATCACGGTGGCAAATCCCGCGCATCCGCCGAGAATCCAGCGGCGGACGGGCAGATCGCCGGCGAACCGCGCCGCACCCCAAACCAGGGCGACCGACAGACCGATGCTGGGCAGATACATATAGCGATCGGCCATTGCCAGCGAGCCGATACTGACCACGCCCAGCACCGGACACAACGTGCCCAAATACCAGAACCAGCCGACGAACCCGTAGGGATAGCGGCGTCGCCAGACGATCGCCGCGGCGCTCACGAGCAGCAGCGCCGTCGCGGCGCAGACCACTTTCCACGCCGGCTGGCCCCCCTGCGGAAGCGGGTAAAAGGCCGCCAGGTCGACGGGGCAGAAGAATTGCACGACGTAGATCACGCACGACACGGCCGCGTTGCCAATCCGTAGCGGCCACCGGAGGGGGGCCGCGCCACCGGCATGCGTGCGCAGCGTCATCAGGCAATCGGCAGCCGCGAGGGCACACAGGGGAACTTTTTCCAGCAACAGCCAGGCTCCGCCGGGCCGATTCACCCCGCCGACCGAGCGCGGCGCGTCGGCCACCGCGCCCCAGCGTGCCAAGGGCCAAAAATCGAGCAACAGGAGCAGAGCAGGCACGGTCACGAGCATCGGCTTGGAGAGCAGGCCCAGCACGAACAGGGCCACGACCAGCAAATAGCGACCCAGTGTCCGACCATGACGCACGTAGGCGCCATAAGCCCCCAAGGTGAGCACGAAAAAGAATCCGCTGAGGACGTCCTTTCGCTCGGCGACCCACGCGACCGATTCGACGTGTTGCGGGTGGACGGCGAACACCGTCGCGACGAAAGCGCTCGGCCACAATTCGCCGGTCAGGCGCCACCAGACCAGAAAAAGGGCGATTGACGTGGCGGCGTGCAGCAGCGCGCTCGTCAGATGGTGTCCCCAGGGTTGCACGCCGAACAGCTGACAGTCGAGCATGTGCGAAAGCATTGCCAAGGGATACCACTCGCCCGCAGGCCCACTGGTGAAGGCCCAGCGCAGCCCGTCTCCGGTCAGGCCGGCCGCGACGTGCGGATTGTCGTAGACGAAGTCGGCATCGTCGTACATGAGCAGACCGTGGCCGAGAGTCTGGGCATAAATCAGACCCGCGGCCAGCAGGAGGAATCCGCACACGCCCCAAGCGTAGCGGGCCTCTCTGGGTGACCGCGACGCTCGGGGGTAACCGTCGACTTCTTCCGGTGAAAGCATGGTGGAATCGATGCTGTGTGGCGCAGGCGCAGAGGTTGTTCAGCGGTTCATGGTGATGTGAACAATCGCGTTTCGGAGCTGAAGCAGTCTGCGCTCGGCGGCGCTTTTCCGGCTAAGGAGTCAGCAGATAGGAGTTGTCATGCAACAGCTTGTCGAGGTTGTGCCTGGCAGTCGAATTCTGCGGGTCGAGATCCAGAACGCGGCGATAATGCGCGGCGGCCTCGTCGAGTCGGCGGACGTCGATCAACGCGCGGGCAAGGTCCAGGTGGGCGCGAACGAAATCGGGCTCATTGGCCAGCGCGGCTTCGAATTGCAAGACCGCCTCGGCGACCTTTCCTTGATCCAAAAGGACTCGACCCAAATCGTCCCGTGCCATGCCGCTATGCGGATCGGCTTCGACCGCCCGCCGCATTTCATCGAGCGCCTCGTCGGGATGTCCAGCGAGCAACAGAGTTTGAGCCAAGCCGCCGTGTGCCGCGACGCGGCCCGGATCGATCTCGATCGCGCGGCGAAAATGCTGGATCGACTCGTTGAATCGCTTCTTCTGCATCAGCACGCCCCCGAGATCGACGTGAGTATTGTATGAATCGGGAACCATGGTCAATGCCTGCCGCAGTTGGACGAGGGCTTCATCCAGTTGACCCTCCCGCCCCAGCGCTGCGCCGAGATTGCAATGGATGTCGAACGTCGTGCTGTCGTTAGGAGACAGAGCCAGGGCCCGGCGAAGAACGGGAATGGCTTCGCGGTCGCGGCGCCCGTGAATCAGCGCGTTTCCGAGGCTCAGCTCGGCTTCGGCGTTATCCGCGGTACATTCCAACGAGTGTCGCCACAACGTCTCGTCATCCCGCCAAAACGATGTTTGCAACATCGCACACAGCGCGTAGACCGCAATCGCCGCTGCGGCACTCGCGGCGAAGACGCTGCGCCCGGTATGTGAACCGGCGGCCAATCGCCAACCGCTCCAGGCCAGGGCAAC
>DATJTR010000106.1:0-2570 GCA_035503215.1 Pirellulales bacterium | reverse complement strand
TGTTTGCAGGACTTTCGTGGCGTCTCTCCGTTCCGGAGGGGCTCCGCAGCCAGCACCGATTGCCAAGCGAGGTGTCAACAAGTGCTGCTTGCCCAGGGGCTAGTCTATCACCGCCAAAACGCCATTTCTACTCGGCGAAATGCGGCGGTTTTGAACGCCAGCGTGGCTTATTCGCCGACCGTGCCCAAGCCTAACACCCGGCGAACTTCGGCCGGGCTGGTCTTTCCCGCTTCGATCGCCGCACAGGCCCGCGCCCAGCGATCGATCATTCCCGCCCGGCAGGCGAGCGCCTCGATCTCGGCGGCCGACGACCGCGACAAGATCGCCCGGCCGACTTCTGTCTGGTCGACGGGCAAAATTTCGGCCAGCACCATGCGGCCGACAAAACCGGTTCCCCCACACTGCTCGCAGCCCCCGGCCGTGTGCGCCTGGCTGACGGGCAAACCGAGCAAATCCTCTTGCCGCTCGATGGGGCGCGCACAGCGGCAGAGTTTGCGGACCAGACGCTGCGCGACCACCCCCAGCAGCCCGCTGCGCAATACGTAGGGCTCGAGCCCCATTTCCAACAGCCGGCTGATCGCGCCGGCGGCGCTGGGGGCATGAAACGAGCTGAGCACGAGCTGACCGGTCAGCGAAGCCTCGAACGCGATTTGGGCCGTCTCACGATCGCGAATCTCACCGACCAGGATCACTTCGGGATCTTGCCGCATGATCGATCGCAAGCCCGAGTTCAGATCGAAACCGGCTGGCAGATTCACTTGCGATTGGGCCACGCCGGGCAGGGCAACTTCGATCGGATCTTCCAGCGTGACGATATTCCGGCCACCGTGGCTGCGGGCGGCGATTTCGCGCAGGCAGGCGTAGAGCGTGGTCGTTTTGCCACTGCCAGCCGGACCGACCACCAGGATCGCCCCCGACGTCTCGCCGAGCATCTGCCCCAGGCCCCGCTCGACGTCGTCTCCCAAATCGAGATCGGCCAATTGCAGGAACCGCGAGCTCGATGTGAACAGCCGGACCACGGCCTTTTCGCCGTGCAGCGTCGGAAACGTGCTGACGCGCATTTCCAGGGCCGTTTCGTCCGCGCGAATCCGCCCTTCCTGCGGCACGTCGGTGCGGTAGGTCAAAAGATCGGCCAACACCTTCAGTCGGGCCACCGCGTTGGCACTGGCACCCGGCGGAAACGTGCCGATCGCCAACAGCACGCCGTCGAGCCGCCATTTCAGTTCCAGCCCTGCCGGCACGGGCTGCAAATGGACGTCGCTCGCCCCCCGCATCCGCGCCGCTGCCAAGAGCGCGTCGACAAAGCGGATCGCGTATTGTGCATCGGCCGGATCGAGGGCCGAAAGCTCGCCGCGAATCGAATCGGAATCAGCCGGCATGGGGTATCGCTGCGGAGGTGAAGGTCAGGGACGGTAGTCGGGCGGCGAGCGGAGAGAGTTCCTCCCTCAGTGCGATTCTAACTCGCCGCTGGCCGCCTCGCAGCGGTCAGGGAGAATCGGCCGGCGTCGCCAATTCGACGCCGCCGGGGGGAGGCAGTTCATCGTCGTCCGGTTCCTCTTCTCCCTCATCCGACTCGGCCAGCGCAGTCGGATCGACTTGCCCCTCGCGATGGTGCGCAACCATGCGTCCGGTGACGTGCCCAACGGCCGCTCCCCCCAATCCCACCATGGGCACGGCCCACCACACGGGGACAATTGGCGTGGCGAGCGAGGCCGTTTGAGCGCCGACTTGTGGATACAAGACGTAATAGGCTTGTCGCTCGGTCGGCCAGTCGTGCTGCACCTGGGCATAGCCCAATACGTCGCCGACTTCGTGGCTGCCCCTCACCAGCGAAGCCCCCGGCAGGCCGGAGAAGGCCGTGTAGGTTCCACGCCACTTGTGTCGGTGAACGTTTTTGGCAAAAGCCCCTTCATACAGGGCGATCGCCGGCACATCCGAATTGAGGTACAGACTGTTCGTGTAGGGATTGTATTCGTCGCCGCCAAAAATCCGGCCCGGCAGCAACGTATAGCTAACCACGCTCAACGCACCGAGCGAATAGCGCCAACCGGCCCCGATCTGTTGGTTCTCTTTCAGTCGCCGCCATTGCTCGCTCGGATCGTAACAATTCACGTAGATCATCACGTCCGACAGATCGTTCTGGGCCAGGTAGGTCCGCAGTTTGGCGATCGTGGCCAGCGATACCTCGTGATTGTTGATCTTCTTGTTCAGCCCGACGACTCGCGCCGGCAGACCAATCACTCGCGCGATCCCGTCGAGCACCTTGTGCGGCTTGCCGAACTCGACTTCGCCGCCGGCCAAGTCCGGCGGTATCGCCAGCGCTTGGTCGGACCGGAAATGGCCATATTGGTAGGGCACGCGCGCGGCGCAGCCGCCACCCGCCAACAGGCAGATCAGGCCAACGAGATAGGCAGCGGGGGGTCGGAACATCGCGGGCTTGAAACAGCGGGTAGGGAAAAAACGGCGTATCGGTAACATTTCGCCACCCGACGGTCAACGGCGCTGGATTGCTGGCAGGTCCCAGGCGGGCATGCGCCGAACTGCCGCTAGCGCAACATGCGGCGAGGTTT
>DATJTR010000105.1:0-5018 GCA_035503215.1 Pirellulales bacterium | reverse complement strand
CAGAGCGCCTCGATCAGCTTCGGCGTGCCGAACATGCACTTCACATCGTGCCCGGCGCCGAGGATCGTGATCGCCTGATCGATGCAGTGCTTCTTGTAGGCTTCGAGGTGCTCCATCCACCCCTTCTTGATCAGCTTGATCACCCACCGCGGATCGAGATCGACGCAAAAGCAGATGCCTCCGCGCACCTGCGCCAAATGTTCCACGGCCAGCCGCAATCGCCGCGGCCCCGAGGGCCCCAGCATCAGCCAGTTCGAGCCCGGCGGAAAGAACTCGTCGGGCAGCGTGCGGCTGAACAACGAATAGTCGATGCGAAAATCCTCGTGCGCGATCCGGCTTTTGGGAATGCCGGTCGTCCCGCCCGTCTCGAACACGTAAATCGCCTTGTCGGCATAGGCCTGCGGCACCCAGCGGCGTACTGGCCCGCCGCGCAGCCATTCGTCCTGGAACGGCTCGAACTTTTTCAAGTCGTCAAAGCACTTGATCTCGGTGAGCGGATCGAATTTCGGCGATCGCTTTTTTTCCAGCCAGAACGGGCAGCCCGTCGAGTCGTGGAAATGCCAGGAAATGATTTCGACCGTGTGAGCGTCCAGCTCTTCACGGGCTTGCCGCATACGCTTTGCCAAGGCGGCATCCGCACCGCTGTCGACCGAAGTCATCGCTAGGTACCTCGGAGCACGAGAAAAATGGGGAGGGAGGGACCGCTGCGGCACGCCGCCATGGGGCCATCGATCACACTGCGATCGATCAATCTGGGGATGACAGGAGGGACCGCTGCTTGTTTAAACAAATATGTGTCGGCTGACTCACGCTTCGCACATCAAACTGGGAGAGCCGCGCCACTAGCTGAAAAAATAACCCAGCACGCGGCGGAAAACAACTCTTCGCCCCGCGGCACCACCGAGCCGCGCCGGGCCAAGGCAAATCCAATGGAAAACCGGGGGCCTCACTGCCAAACGCCGCCGGGCGCTCGCCCCCTGCGCTTCGGCCTGGTTTGGCTCAGTTGTTGGCCGGCGCCGGAGTGCTGCTGAGCTGGGCCAGAACCTGGAGCAATCCGTTCAAATGTGCCATCCGCGGTCCGAACCGGTCGACGAATTCGTTGAGCATGAACTCGCCGTCCATCAAACACTCGAAGTTCTCGTTGATCTCGCGCGTGATCGAATGCAAGAACTCGACCTGCACCCGGCTCAACGATTCGGCTGCCGCACGGCAGGCCCGCGCCAAGTCGGGATTGGCTTGCTTCCATTGACCCAATTCGGCCACTCGCTGACGCTGCGCCGACACCAACTGATTGACCAATTCCTCCAGCAATTCGTTCTGACGATCCTGCGCCGAAAGAATGTTCCGCAACAAGCCAACCTGCTCGTCGTTCGCCTGCCCGGGACGCGCGGGGCTGACCGGCGCGGCGGCGGTGATGTCGACCTGAGTGAACAGCGGGGATGGTGGCTGGGGATTGTGCGTCATCGGGGAACAACTCCTCTCTCGACTTGTTGAGCGAGACCCATCGTGAGTCCAGACACTCGATTACGAGCCCCAAGTATACCCGACCACAACCGGGCACACAAAAATTCGCTGGCACGCCGCGTGACCTTGCGACACTCCCGGCCGGGCCAGCGCGATCTGGGGCACCTCAATCCTCTGATTGTACCCCAGCACGCTCGCGGAAACCACTAGCCGGAGCGCTCGTCGACGCCTCGCGTCGCCGGCCGCAAGGCGTAACCACGCCGCGAGTTAAAGCCGTGCGTTTGCGGCGTGTTTGCCGCCCGTGAGCGACTCTATCGATGGTCAAAGCTTTACGGCCGTTCGCCCCCCCGTCCAGCGTCCGCCGCGCCCCTGCCTTGGGATTGCTCGCTAAAGTCCCCCGCCCGCGCGGCCCGATGTGCAAGAGAGCCGCCCACATCCCGCGTGGCTCAGTGTCTGCCAATTCCCCATTCTGCTAGCATCCGGCTGCCGCCTGTGCGGCCGCAAGAATTCGCCACCCTCCCGACGTGCCGCTCGGCGCGCGATCCGCCGCCGAGCCGTTTGGTCTCACCCCCCGCGCCCAGTGAGGAATCTCCGCTTGATGAGTCATGCCAACTCGTCGACGACCTGGGGCTTTTTGACCGTCCTCGGTTGCGACGAGCAAGGATTGATCGGCGGCTATCTGGTGCTGAACCAGTCGGGCCGGCCTTTGGAATTCCACTGCACGGCGCCGGTGAAAGCCAACCGCGCGCAGCAGATTCTGTTTGGTCCGACGCTGGAGCCGTATCTCTACGGCGAGCAGATCGGTCAAACCCTGGTATCCAAGGCCTCGGCCGCGCCGAGCGTCGTCTACACCGACGTGCCACCGGCCCTGGCGCTGCGCGAGTTCGTCGAGATGCCCGTGGCGCTGGTGCTCACGGATGGCGAAGCAGCCGAGCCGAACGATTCGCCCGCCGCGGCATCGCCCGTTTGGCGTGTCGATCGCAGCCACCATCTGGCCGGCGGCGTGATGTTCGCCTTGGGCGCGAACCGTCTGGCCGTGGCCGAGCGGCACCGCGCCGACCAGCAGACGATTCTCGATCGCTGGCAAGCTGCCGAAGCGTTCGACCTGGCCGAGCCGTTCGGCCGCATCCGCGATGCGATTGCCGAGGCGCAGCGGCCCAGCCGTGCGTGAAGCCACGATGGAATCCCAAGCTGGCGATCTCACGGTTCCGGTCAGCGTGTTTCCCACCGGATGGCAGGCCGGCCTCGCGCGCGGCTCCAAAATCAAGGTGCTCTCGGCGCAGCTCAGCGGCGCATCACCCGGCGTGGTCTCGCTGCCGCTGCGCCCCAAGTCAGCGAAGTTCGCGGTGCGCAGTTTCTTTTTTGCCGCCCCGCACGAGGCGGCCGAACCGGCCACCGCGCCCGAGCGTGTCCCCTTCGTGCCGATGATGCCGCGGCCACCTGCGGCCGATCAAGCGCCGGCCGATCGCGCGCCGGCCGTGGCGAGCGAAGCCGGCGCACAGCTTGCCGCGGTCGCGACCAAGTTGACCCGCATCCAGCCCCCGCGCGACACCATTCGGCTGGAAGACCGCCTGTTCTATTGTTTGCAGCCGCCGCTGGAAACGCTTTTGGCCGGCGACCATCTCGACTTTCCCTTTCATCCCTTCGGCTATCAGTTCGAAGGGGTGGCGTTCCTTTATCCCCGCGTGGCCGCGATCCTGGCCGACGAAATGGGCCTAGGCAAAACGATGCAGGCCATCACCGCCATGCGCATGCTGCTCCGGGCTGGCGAAATCCAAAGCGTGCTCTTGGTTTGCCCGAAGCCGCTGGTCACGAATTGGCTGCGCGAGTTCGCCCTCTGGGCCCCCGAGCTGCCGGTCACGGTGATCGAAGGAGACCAGGCCCGCCGCACCTGGCAGTGGCAATTGGCGGCCGCCCCGGTGAAGATCGCCAACTACGAACTGTTGCAGCGCGATTCGGCCTCGCTCGACCCCACGACGCTCCGCTTCGACCTGGTCGTGCTCGATGAAGCCCAGCGGATCAAGAACCGCACGGGCAACACCAGCCAGGCCGTGCGCGGGATCGATCGCCGGCGCAGTTGGGCCCTCACCGGCACGCCGGTCGAAAACAGTCCCGAAGACCTGGTCGGCATCTTTGAATTCCTCTCCCCGGGCTATCTCACCCCCGGCATGAAGCCGCGGCGGATGGGACAAGCGGTCAGCGATTACATCCTCCGCCGCACGAAGGACAAAGTGCTCGCCGAGCTGCCACCGAAAATGTTCCGCGACGCCGAAATCGAGCTCACCGCCCAGCAGCGGGCCACCTATCAAATGGCCGAAGACGAAGGGGTGCTGCGCCTCACCGAGATGGGTGAAGGCGCCACGATCCAGCACGTCTTCGAGCTCGTGCTCAGGCTCAAGCAAATCTGCAATTTCGATCCGGCCACGGGGCACAGCGCCAAGCTGGAGCGGCTCGCCGCCGATCTGGAAGAAGTCGCCGCCAGCGGCCGCAAGGCGATCGTCTTCAGCCAATGGGTCGACACGCTCCGCCAGCTCGCTCCCCGGCTCGCGCAGTTTCGTCCGCTCGAATATCACGGCCGCGTGCCCAGCGGCCAGCGCGACGGCATCATCAATCGCTTCCGCGACGACCCCGACTGCCACGTGCTCTTGATCAGCTACGGCACCGGCGGCGTGGGCCTGAACTTGCAATTCGCCGGCTACGTCTTTTTATTCGATCGCTGGTGGAACCCGGCCGTGGAAGATCAGGCCGTGAACCGGGCCCATCGCATCGGCGCCGCCGGCCCGGTCACGGTCACGCGGTTCCTCGCTCTCTCGACGATCGAAGAGCGGATCGATCAGATTCTGCGCGACAAGCGGGAGCTGTTCGACACTGTCTTTTCCGACGTCGCTCACCACTCGACCGGCCTCAGCCAGAGCGAGATCTTTGGCCTCTTTCGCCTGCGTTCGCCGCACGGCCCGATCGACATGGCGGCTTGAAGCTCGGCCAATCGTCGAGACTGGAGCGGCAAGCGTCTAAGTAGCCCGAAGCGCGAGTTTTGATGTTGCGATAACACCAAAGCAGAGCGATCCGCAGATTGGCGCAGATTCACGCAGATGCAGATTGGACGAGGGAGTTCGCCTTCGAATCTGTGAAATCTGCGTAATCTGTGGATCGCATCTCTCCCGGTGGCAAGCCGTGCGACGAGGATCTCTCGCTCGCGCGTCCCTCGCTGGCGCTTCGGGTTGGTGTGCCTGGCGCCGCACCACGCTGAAACGCGCCCTATCCGTCCCACAAGCCCGAAGCGCCAGCGAGGGTTCCTCGTCCGTGTCCCCTCGCTTGCGCTTCGGGCTAATTTGCGGGGCGTCACACCACGGCGAAACGCGGCCCTAGCCCGTCTTCAGGTTGCGCACGGCGGCGTAGCGGACCAGGTCGGTGCCAGTGTCCAGCCCGAGCTTCTGCTTGATGCGGAAGCGATACGTTTCCACGGTCGAGACGGCCACGTGCAGCTCTCGGGCGATTTGCTGCGTCGAGCGTCCTTGGCCGATCAGCGACAAGATGGCCAGCTCCCGTCCCGA
>DATJTR010000104.1:0-6975 GCA_035503215.1 Pirellulales bacterium | reverse complement strand
CGTTCTTCGCGGTTGAAAGCCGTCCGTTCGTATCGTCGCGGTCGGGCACCGCCATCCGCCGATTCGTCGGCACCGCAATCGCCTTCTTGCCCGAAAGATACGGCCCCGTCACCGAGCCTTTCGCTTTGGCCACTTGCGCCGGCGTGCCGCGGGCGACGATCTCGCCGCCGCCATCGCCGGCCATCGGCCCGAAGTCGAGCAATTGGTCGGCGCCGGCGATCACCTCGCGATCGTGCTCGACCAAGAGCAGCGTGTTGCCCAGATCGCGGAGTTTTTCCAGCGCCCCGATCAGCCGCCGATTGTCGCGCGGATGCAGGCCAATCGTCGGCTCGTCGAGCACGTAGAGCACGCCGCACAGCCCGCTGCCGACCTGGCTGGCCAGGCGGATGCGCTGCGCTTCGCCCCCCGAAAGCGTCGGGGCCGGCCGCGAGAGCGAGAGATAGTCGAGGCCCACGTCGACCAGGAACCGCAGGCGGTTTTGCACCTCGCGGACCAGCTCGCCGGCGATTTTTTTCTGCCGGCCGTCCAACTGCCAGCCGCCGACCGTATCGAGCAGCGCACCCAGCGGCAAGCGGCAGAGCTGATGGATCGTGCGATCCAACAGCCGCACGGCCGAGGCGTCGTCGCGCAGTCGGCTGCCGCCGCACACCGAGCAATCGACCTCATCGACCAGGTGCTCCCAGCGACTGCGCAAAGAGGGAGACAAACGCGTGGCTTCTTCCAGCGCGGGATACAAGCCCTTGTATTGAAAGCGGAACACGGCGCCGGCCGCTTTCGATTTCCCGCTCGGCCGGACTTCGATCCATTCGTCGCCCAGGCCGTGCATCACGACGCGGCGCTGCTTGACCGTCAGCTCTTCGAAGGGCACGTCGAGCGGCAGCGCCGCGTGCCGGCCGAGCGCCGTGAGCATGGCCTCGAACAGCGGGCTGCCGGCGTCGGGCCAGAGGGCCACGGCCCCTTCGCGCAGCGTCAGTTTCGGATCGCGGAGCAGGGCCGCCGGATTTGCGCCCGTTTGAGTGCCCAAACCTTCGCAGGCCGGGCACCAGCCGAGCGAGCTGTTGAACGAAAAACTGTGCGGCGAGAGCGGCTCGAAACTGCGTCCGCAGCGGTCGCAGGCGAAATGCTGGCTGTGGATTTCGCTGCGCCATTTTGGCTCCGGCACGTCGTCGGCTGGCCAGGCGACGTGCAACAGCCCCTTGCCCAGCGAGAGGGCGTTTTCCACCGAATCGGCCAGCCGGCTGCGCTGGTCGGGCCGCACGGTAAGGCGGTCGATGACCACTTCGACCAGGTGTTTGCGGCGGCGATCGATCGTCGGCGGCGCATCGACCGAATAAGTCGTGCCGTCAACCCGCATGCGGACGTAGCCGCCGGCCCGGATTTCTTCCCACAGCGTTTCGTACTTGTCGCCGACGTTGATCTCCAGCGGCGCCATGACGTAGAGCTTCGTTCCCACCGGCTCGCGGAGAATCTTGTCGATGATTTCGTCGGCCGTTTGCGTGCCGATCGGAATCTCGCAGTCGGGGCAATAGGGCTGGCCCAGCCGGGCGGTCAGAATCCGCAGGTAGTCGTAGATTTCGGTCACCGTGCCGACGGTCGAGCGGGGCGTGTGCCCCATCTGCTTCTGTTCGATGGCGATGGCTGGCGAAAGGCCCTCGATGTGATCGAACTGCGGCTTCTGCATCTGGCCGACGAACTGACGAGCGTAGGCACTGAGGCTTTCGACGTAGCGGCGCTGCCCTTCGGCATAGACGGTGTCCATGGCCAGCGAGCTTTTGCCCGAGCCGCTCATGCCGCAGCAAACGGTGAGCTTGTCGCGCGGGATTTCGACGTCGACCCCTTTGAGGTTGTGCTGCCGGGCGCCTTGCACGCGAATGGACTTGGTCGTGGGGAGGGCCTTGTGCGGGCGGGCCTTGGGACGAGCCGCGGCTCGCTTGGCCGAACTGCCGTCGAGCAGGCCGCGCAGCGCACGGCCGGTGTGCGAGGCATCGACCCGGGCCACCTCGCGCGGCGTGCCTGCCGCCACGACCTGGCCGCCGCCGGCACCCCCTTCGGGCCCGAGATCGATGATCCAATCGGCCGTTTTGATCACGTCGAGATTGTGCTCGACCACGACCACCGTGTTGCCGGCATCGACAAAGTCGTGCAGCACCTTGAGCAGCAAACTGATGTCGGCAAAGTGCAGGCCGGTCGTCGGCTCGTCGAGCAGATAGAGGGTGCGGCCGGTGCTCTTTTTCACCAATTCGCGGGCCAGCTTCACCCGCTGGGCTTCGCCGCCCGAGAGCGTGGGCGAGGGCTGGCCGAGCTTGAGATAGTCGAGGCCGACATGGTGCAGCGTGGCCAGCTTGTGCTGGATTTTGGGGATGTTTTCAAAATGCTCGAGGGCCTGCTGGATGTCCATTTCCAGCACGTCGGCGATGCTTTTGCCCTTGAAGCGAACTTGCAGCGTTTCGCGGTTGAAGCGGTGGCCGCCGCACACCGGGCAAGTGACCCAAACGTCGGCCAGAAAATCCATCTCCAGCCGATTCGAGCCGTTCCCTTCGCACGCCTCGCAGCGGCCGCCGGCCACGTTGAAGCTGAACCGGCCGACCTTGTAGCCACGGGTTTTTGATTCAGGCAGGCGGGTATACAGATCGCGGATTTCGTCGAACAGCTTGATGTATGTGGCCGGATTCGAGCGCGGCGTGCGGCCGATGGGCGACTGGTCGATGGCGATTAGCTTGTCGAGATGCCCGAGCCCCTCGATGCGGTCGTGATCGCCCGGCTCGCCGAGGCCGCCGTTCAAGTCGCGGCGCAAGGCTTCGACCAGGATGTCGTTGACCAGCGAGCTTTTGCCCGAGCCCGAAACGCCGGTGACGCAGACCAACGCGCCGAGCGGAATGTCGACGTCGATGTTCTTGAGATTGTTGTGCCGCGCGCCGGCGACGCGCAGCACCTGGCCGCTCGCCGGACGCGCTTGCTCGGGGACGGCGATTTCCAGCCCGCCAGAAAGATATTGCCCGGTGAGGCTGCGCTTGACCTTGGCAATTTGATCGGACGTGCCGGTGGCCACCACTTCGCCGCCGCGAACGCCGGGGCCGGGACCGAAATCGATGATGTGGTCGGCCGCCCGCATCGTCTCTTCGTCGTGTTCGACGACGACCACCGTATTGCCCATGTCGCGCAGGTGGGTCAAGGTGTCGAGCAGGCGGTCGTTGTCGCGGGGATGCAGGCCGATCGAGGGTTCGTCGAGAATGTACAGCACGCCGACCAGCCCGCAACCGATCTGGCCGGCCAGACGGATGCGCTGCGATTCGCCGCCCGATAGCGTCGGAGCGGTGCGGCCGAGCGTGAGATAGTCGAGGCCGACATTGAGCAAAAAGCCCAGCCGGCCGCGAATCTCCTTGAGCACTTCGGCGGCGATCGCCTGTCGGGTGTCGTCGAGTTCGAGTTGGCTGAAGAATTTCACCGCGTCCGAAATGCTCAGCCCGCAGACCTCGGGCAGCGAGCGGCGGGGCTGGCTCGCGAAATCGGGATGCGCGGTCGTGAGCATCACGGCCCGGGCCTGGCGATTCAGCCGGGCGCCGTGGCACTCGCCGCAATCGAGCACGCACATGTATTTTTCGAGCTGCCGCTGCTGGATCTTGCTTTTGGCCGAGCGATGCTTGGCCAACAGTTGCGGAATGATCCCCTCGAACTTGCCACCGTATTTTTGCGCCTTGCCGCCGCGGCGGAGCGTGAAGGTGATGTGCTCGTCGCCGGTGCCCCACAGCCAGAGTTCTTTCAGCTTGGGATCGAGCTCGCCCCAGGGGGTTTCGAGCATCGTGCCTTTGGCAAGAGCGCGGCGATGTTCGACCGTTTCGGCCACGCCTTGATAGATGTGGCGCCGCCAGCGCCCCATTTCGCGCCACACGCCGAACAGCTCGAACGCACCGTCCTTGAACGACAAGCTCGCGTTCGGCACCAGCCGCTCGGGATCGAACGAATAGCGATCGCCGAGACCGTCGCACGTGGTGCACATGCCTTGCGGGCTGTTGAAGCTGAACAGTTGCGGCGTGGGGGGCTCGAAGCTGATGCCGCAATGCGTGCAGGCATAATGGGCCGAGAGGGCGATGTCGCCAGCCGGAGCGGCAGCGGCCGCCTTGCGTTTCGATTTCGCCTTGGCGGACGGTGCGCCGTCGCTGCCCGCGTCTGAATTGCCCGCGTCTGAATTGCCCGCGACTGAACTGCCGGCGACTGGGACGCCTGTTTCCGGGCCTTCGAGGGCGACGATCAGATTGCCTTGCCCCATTTTCAGGGCCAAGTCAACCCCTTCCCCCAGCCGGCCGCGGGCCTGGCCGACGACCAGGCGGTCTACGACCAGCTCAATGTTGTGCCGCATCTGGCGGTCGAGCTGCAAGTTGTCGGTGAGCTGGACGATTTGCCCATCGACGCGGGCCCGCATGAAGCCGGCCTTGAGCAGATCGACGAACAGGTCGCGATATTCCCCTTTCTGGCGGCGGACCAGCGGGGCGAGCAGGGCAAACTTGGTTCCCTCGGGCAATTGGCCGATGCGGGCGATGATCTGGTCGCGGGTTTGAGCCGTGATCGGCCGCTCGCACTTCGGGCAATGCCCTTGGCCAGTGCGGGCGTAGAGGACGCGAAGATAGTCGTAAATCTCGGTGATCGTGCCGACGGTCGAGCGCGGGTTTTGTCCCGACGATTTCTGCGAAATCGAGATCGACGGGCTCAGGCCGCTGATATGGTCGACGTCGGGCTTGGGCATTTGCCCCAGAAACTGGCGGGCAAAGCTGGACAGGCTTTCGATGTAGCGGCGCTGCCCTTCGGCATACAGGGTGTCGAACGCCAACGAGCTTTTGCCCGAGCCGGAAACGCCGGTCAGGCAGATCAGCTGGTTGCGTGGCAGGACGAGATCGATGTCGCGCAAATTGTGTTCGCGCGCGCCCTTGATGACGATATCGCTAGCGGGCATGGAGGGGTGGGGCCGACTCTTTCGGTTCCGCGAATTCGCAACACCGCATTGTAGGGAACATGCGTGCAGTCGGACAAGGCTTCGGCGCGCGAATGTCGGTCTCGGCCGCCAGCGAGTGCGAAACGGCCCGCGAAACGCTGGCGCTTGTTCGGCGATTGGGCCACGGTCACTGCAATCTCTCTTTCATTCCTGGGCCCGCTGCGCTAGGCTGATTTGACGAGCTTGGGTAATTATCGCGGACGAGGAAAGGATCGCGGTACGCGGGTGGTCTTGGCACATCTCTTTCTGGCCATCGCAACGAGCTACGCGGCCGTCGACAGGAAGACCGACGAGACGGCCCGCGCGCTCGAATACTATCTGGCCGGCATGCTCGCCGAGCGGCAAAAGATCTGCTCCGGCGAGTTCGTCGTCACGGGCACGAAGTCGGCGAGAACTCCCGATCGCTATCAGCCGGAACTCGACTACTCGGGCAAACTGCTGATCAAGTGCGCCTTCGACGGCGAGCAGGTGCGGTGCGACAATCTCGAACCTGACTACCTATTGGCGGTGTCGCAGGGCAAAGGCCCCGGCGCGCCAGAAGAACTGAGGCTGAAGCCGATACGCGCCAATCGCAAATACATTCGCACGCCCACCCGTGCCGTCGCCTGGCTGGAGCCGCACCGGCAAGACACGATTCTCATCGCGCGTCCGCCATACATCGTGGGCGAGCTGCTGTTGCTCGACGTGCAGGCGCTGGGTATGGCCAGTTGGCGCGACCTGATCGACGGGACGCGGCTGGAAGGGATGCTGGCCCGGCTGCAGGGCTACGCCTGGGATCGCTGGGTTGACGGCACCGATCCTGCTGGAGTGCAACTGGTTTTCAGTATGGAAACGGCCACGCAGTTGAGCGAGACGCGCTATTGGCTGCGGCCCGAGCAGGGTTTTACGCCGGTGCGCATGGTGGGCCGCGTGCGGCGGCGAAATCCGCCGGATAACGAGTGGCAGGTGATTACCGAAAGCCAGACCGCCTGGCAAGAAATCAGCGGCGTTTGGCTGCCCGTGAAGTTCGACATGCGGCATGCCTCGGGGACCGAGCACCGGATTACCGCCCAGATTCGCTGGCGCTCGGTCAACCAACCGATCGACGAACGCCGGTTCGATTGGCATGATTTCGGTCCGCTTGATACGACCAAGGTGATCGACTTCACGGGGCCGAAGCCGGTGATGGTGCAGGGGTTGATCACGCCCTGACCCTACCGGGGAGATTGCCCGCGGTCTTTTCATCCTCGGGCACCGGCTTTAGGCTTAACTGCGCAGTCTGGAACGCGGGGCGGTCTACCAACGCGGCGGCGAAACACCAGATGGGCATCGCGGCGATCGTGCTGTGCGTGGCGGCCAGTTGCCTGGCGGCCGACGACGGGCCGGAAGAAACGGCCCGGACGGTCGACTATTATCTCGAGCGGATGCTCGCCGAGCGGCAGAAGATCCACTCCGGCGAGTTCGTCGTGCTGGGGACCGAAACGGAAAAATTCGTCCGCAGCCCCAGCCTCGACTATTCCGGCAAGCTGCACATTTACTGCACGTTCGACGAAGCCCGCATCCGCTTCGACAATCACGAGCCGTTTTTCGACGTGGAAGGATCCGATCGACTACGGTTAGGGCGGGCCGAGCGCAAATCGATTTCGACCGCTGCATACAGCCTGAATTGGATCGAAACGCCACGCGAAAGCCGAATCATCATCAGCGATCCCACGACGATCAACGGACAGTTCTTGTATTTCGACGTCCGTGCGCTCGGGCTGATCGACAGCCGCGACCTGAACGCCGCCGGCGGCTGCAGGCTGGCCCCGTTCATCGATCGCCTGCTGCATCGCACGCGAGACAAATCGGTCGATACCAGCGACCCCGCCTGCGTGCAGTTGGTGTTGGTCCGCGAGCTGGGGGCCTGGGCCGACGAGTTCCGCTACTGGATCCGCCCCGACCAAGGCTTTGCTCCCGTGAAGCTCGAGGTGCGCACCCGGCTCGACGACCCCGACGAACCGTGGGAG
>DATJTR010000103.1:0-3959 GCA_035503215.1 Pirellulales bacterium | reverse complement strand
GCCGCAAAGACGTGGCAAGTGTCGACGCAGACGCCCAACCGCTCCCCTTCCCGCGTTTGCTCGATGATCGCCCCCAACTGCTCGAATCGCCAGCCGAGCGACGAGCCCTGCCCAGCCGTCGTTTCGAGCAGAATTTGGGTCTTGAGTTTCGTTCCGCGGCGATGGATTTCGTCCAATCCCTGCGCCACTCGGGCGATCCCCTCTTCCTCGCTGCTAGTGGTGAACGCACCGGGATGAGTGACCAGATAGGCGATGCCGAGGAATTCGCAGCGCACGAGCTCGTCGTAAAGCGCATCGACCGACTTCTGCCACAGCGCCTGGTCCGGACTGGCCAGGTTGATCAGGTAGGAATCGTGAGCGATTGGATGGCCGATTTCGAGTCGCTGGAGTGATTCCCGAAATTGCGTCCGATCGGCTTCGACGAGTGGCTTGCCCCGCCACTGATTGTTGTTCTTCACGAACAGTTGCACGCAATCGCAACCGACCGCGTGGGCTCGCTCCACCGATTTAAAGTAGCCGCCGGCGATCGACAGGTGGGAACCAAGCACGGGCATTCGCAGCACCCAAAGTTCTGTTAACGGTTTGGCGGCGGCAGCAAGTCGATGCCTGACTTATCGGCCCGAATCCGCACGCGCAGGCAGCGCATCGACATGTTCGCCGCCTCGGTGGTCTTGGTGCCGGGAGAGTCTTGTTCGGTGACGAAGAGCGTCCCGTCGGGCAGTTTCATTGCTTTGCCATAGCCGTAGCCGGTGCTGACCAAAAAGCCATGGTCGGCGGCGGGAGCAATCCAGGTTTGGCCCCCGTCGGTGCTGAAAATGAGCCGCAATCGCCCTCCCGGGGCGTAGGAACCATGCAAACAAACGAGCGTTCCATCGTCCAAGACATACAGGCTGGGGGCGTAGATTCGCATGCCAAAGGTGACTGGCGCGGTCCAGGTGCGGCCGCCATCCGACGACCAGCATATATCTCCCTCACGCCGGGCCATGAGCACCAGCCGGCCGTCGGGCAGCTCGGTAGCGTTGGCTTCGTCGAGTTCGTGTTCGGTTTTGAGCACCGCGAGCAATTCCCAATGCGTGCCACTCTCGGTCCCGCGGAAAACCGCGGCCTGTGTCGGACCGGGTCCTTTGGGCGACCCGCTGATTACCAGCAGAATCGAGCCATCGGCCAGCAATACCAGCGGGCCGTCCGTTTCATCGGCCAGAAAGGGTGAGGGTGGATGGATCAGCTCCGGATCCCAAGTTTGGCCATGATCGTGCGAGCGGAGAATCGTCGTGCGATGGGCGAACTCGGGATGGGCCGCGAAGTCGATGAGTTCGACGCCGGGATACGTAAAGATCGAACAGATGAGCGTACCGTCGGGCAATTCCAGAAACGCCGGGTGCCGGTCGTCGACGGGCGTGTCGACGATCTCGACGGGCTTGCTCCAAGACTTGCCCTCGTCGGTCGAGCGGATCAGCATCGCCCGGCCGCCGCTGGGCGCGACGACGTCGGCCGGCAGGCCCCACTGCCGAAAACGGGCCAGGTTTTCTGGCGAATAACGCAGCGGCGTCGGTGGCGAGGCGTGCCAATATCCGGCGCTGAAACCAACCAGCCAGTCGCCGCCGCGCAGCCGCACCGGCGAGTTCCAGCCCACGAATCCGCCATAGCCGGGAAACGGATCGGGCTGATTCAATTTCGGGGCTACGAGCGGCGCCAGGCAGTCCTCGGGCTGAGCAGCCGACTCGCCGTGTTCGACGATCTTTACCGTCGGCCGCGACGCTGTCGTCGATGCGGGATCTGCACCCTTTGCTGCAGCGACGGCGAGACAAATGGCGATTACTGGCACCAGACATCCTTCCGCGCACCGTGAGGAGAGAAAGAGGACTCTTCGATTCAGCCGTTTCCTTGCCATTGGGTTTCCTCGCCATTGGGATGTGAAACTTTGGAAACGCCAAGCCGATTCAGCTTGTTGGCCGGTACGAATCAGGCCGCGGCGCTCGGTGCTTGCTGGTAGGAATTGTGAGCGGCGAGAAGGCGGATTTCCAGCCGTTTGGCGGCCCCGCGGGAAACGCGGCCTGGTCAACTCCGGCGGGTCGTGTGATATAACGCGGTCGATACGTTAGGCTTGAGCCACGGCCGGGGTGAGGGAATTCTATCGTTGCGGAATCAAATTTGCGATCGCATCCAGGCGATCGAGTGGGTCGTCGGAAACGAACAACTCGGCCTTCGCCTGGCCGAGGATCCGTTTCGCGTAGTCGACCATCTGGTCGGCCGAAATCAAGCCCCGCGACTGAAACACCCGGAGCGTGGCTAGTTTCACCAGCCGATCGCCCCCCTGCTCTTTCGTAAGACGGTCGGCTTCCTCGCGTGCCGCCGCTTCGTTCAGGTCGGTGAGCGGCTGGAGAGTCAGATTCTGGTCGCAGTATTCGAGCGGTTCGTCGACCACTTCCGATTGGAGGTCGGAACCTTTCGCTCGGGCGGCGGCGATCGCCACGTTCGTGAGCGGTTTGGAGGCCCAAAGTTCGATGTTCGAAGCGACCTCGATCAGGCTCACGACGAGCGTCACCACCCGCATCGCTCTTTTGTTCGCACTCTCGATCTTGCTGGTCATGTTTAGCGCGATGAGGATGTCGACGTTCTGCTGGGCGGCAAATTTTTGCAACGTTTCTTCGCTGTCGGCCAGCGCGAACAACACGGCTCTCGGATCGGATTCTTGGGGCGGCTGGACGTCACAGCCCCAATCGCCGAATGCACCACGTTCCACGCGGTCCATCAAGCTGTTGAGCAGCATCAGGCCGGCCTCTCCTCCCAAATTGCGATAGTCTCCTTCAGCCCCCTTTTGCTCCATCCATTTGGCATTCATCCGTGGTTTTCGATCGGAGCCGGTGATGCCCAGCATGAAATAGACGTTCGTCATCGGCCGATCGAGAGCCACGGTCCGTCCCAGCGCGCCATCGACAAAGTCCTTGTCGTTCGAAGTGATCACCCGGGCGGCAAGCAAATCACGGGTCGTCGACTTATTCCAGGCGAAGGCATGCTTGAGCCGCTCGCTGAAGTCGAGCTCCTTCAATTCAGCTTTCGACAAGTGTTCTCGTTCGGCTGGCGACCCGTCTGGCTGGCTTGAGCCAGGGTCGGGTGAGGCGCCTCCCGCGAGTAGGGACTTTGGCACCGCGGCAGATGGTCCGCTCGGGCCTTGCTGCCCCCGACCCTCGCCTTGCTGCAACGGCGGAACCGGCTTGGCCTCGGGAACGTTTACGACTTGGTCCGGCGGGCCGGGCAGCGCGCCGGGCAGCGGGAGATTTGCACCGTTGCCGTCGTTGGCGTTTTTTCCCGGTGTAGCGAGCAGCGCCATTTTGGCTCGCTGCTCGGGAGGCAGGCCGACGACCAGCACCATTCCTGTCAGGCCGAACAACAGAGAAAGGGCGCCATTGGTTCTGCCCAGGCCAAACGTGCGCGCGAACAGATAAACGATCAAGTCGAACAGTCCCCAGCCAACGGCGAATGCCGCCAGCATTCCCAGCGCGATTCCGATGGCTACGCCGGGATGGGGATGCTTCTGCGCTTGCATGCATCCGACGATTCCGGAGACGGCCAAACCCAAGACTTGGAATCCGACCAGGACGCCGAACAGGATCCGGTCGACCGGATTCAGCCCATCAGCGTTGCCATGCTGGCGCCGCCCCCATTCCGAAATCCACACCAACCCGGCCGAGAATAGCACCGGAATCATGACGATTACGGTGTTGTACAGAATCACCCCCGGAAGACCGCTCAGTAGCGTCACGATCGTCCAGATGTTGTCCTTTACGATTCCCGAGGCGGCGGGAGCTGCGCGGCCGGATCGTGACTGACGACGAGGTGCAGCAAACCCGGCCGGGCTCGTGGGGACTTTGGGAATCGCCGGAACATGCGACGTCGATTCCACCGCTTCGAGCAAGTCGGACAAATAGGGATCGCCTCCCGGCGGCGTCAGCTCAAGC
>DATJTR010000102.1:0-4159 GCA_035503215.1 Pirellulales bacterium | reverse complement strand
TACTTCGACCGGCGAATAGTAGTGAGGAGTGAACAGCGATCTGCGTGCGAGCAAAGCCATCAACAACACTGCGCCAATGCCGATCGTGACGTGCAAAGCGTGCAGCGGTGTCGTCACCCAGTAAAAGAAGAGAAACAGCGTGACGTGCGGTACCTGTTCGGGACGCAGCCCCTCTTTGTCGGTCCACTCGGTCGGATCGAAGCGCCAGCCGGGGATCAGGTTCTCCTGATAGTCCGTGTAGTATTCGTATCCCTTGCAAACCAGAAACAAGGCTCCCAGCGCGGCGGTCCCAAGCAGGAATTTTGTTGCTTGACGGTTTTGACCAAGCTTGGTGGAGCGAACGGCCAGGGCCATCAGGAAACTGCTGACTAGCAGGATCAACGTGTTGAGTCCGCCGACCAGCCAGTTCAGCCGAGCGCTGGCCCGTTCGAAGGCCTCGGCATACAGGATGTGATAAAGCCCGAGCGTGGCGAACAAGACGCCAAAGAACATCACCTCCGTGGCCAGAAACACCCACATGGCCGTTGAAGCCGCCTGGTGCTGCTGCTCGAGGTTCGCGAATTGGTGTTCCAATTGCGAGCGGTGCAATGCCGTGTGAGCGAGCATTTCACGCTCGCCATCGGTCAGCAATGAAGGCTTAGGGTTCATTTTGAGCCTTGTCCAGATGGTATTGGTACGCGTCGTGGATGACGGTCGGCGTTACCTCGAAATTGTGCTCCGGCGGCGGCGACGACGTCTGCCACTCCAGCCCCGTGGCACGCCAGGGATTCGGTCCGGCCTGCTTGCCGTACCACAGCGAGAGCAGCAAATAGCCAAGCGGCAGCACATAGCCGACCGAAAGGATCGATGCCCCTGCGCTTGACAGCACGTTCCAAACTTGGAACTCGACGGGGTAACTGTGGTAGCGACGCGGCATGCCGTTGTAGCCCACGATGAACTGCGGCAAGAAAGTCAGAAAGAAACCGATGAAGATGATCAGCGCTGCCAGGCGAGACCACCACTGCGAGTACATTCGGCCGGTCATTTTGGGCCACCAGTAATGGAGTCCGCCCATGTAGGCCATGACCATCCCGCCGACCATGATAAAATGGAAATGCGCGATGACGAAGTACGTGTCATGGACGTGCATGTCGATGCCCAGCGTGGCCAGTAAGAGTCCGGTCAGCCCGCCAATCGTGAATAGCGCAACGAAGCCCAGCGCGAACAGCATCGGCGTAGCAAAGGAAATCGATCCCTTATATAGCGTCGCGGTCCAGTTGAAGACTTTGATTGCCGACGGAATCGCGACGAAGAAGCTCAAAGTCGAAAAGAGCAGCGCGGCATAAACGGAGATGCCCGCCACGAACATGTGATGGGCCCAAACCAAAAATCCGAGGCTGGCAATCGCCATGGTTGAGTAAACGATAAACGTGTAGCCGAACAGGCTCTTGCGGGCGAAGCAGGGAATAATCTCGCTGACGATTCCCATGCCGGGCAGGATCATAATGTAGACGGCCGGATGCGAATAAAACCAGAAAAGGTGCTGAAACAACAACGGGTCGCCGCCGAGTCGCGGATCGAAGATGCCCAGGTGCGTGATCCGCTCGACTGCCACCAAAATCAGCGCCATGGTCAGCACCGGCACGGCCAATAGTGTGATGATGCTCGTGGCATACAGGGTCCAGATGAAAATCGGCAAGCGAAACCAAGTCAGACCTGGCGCGCGCATCCAATGCACTGTGACGACGAAATTGAGTGACGTGGCGATCGAAGAAAAGCCGACGATCACAATGCCAACCAGCGTGGGGACCACGTCATAGTGCGAAGACTGCGAGCTGTAAGGGGTGTAAAACGTCCAGCCGGTGTCGACCCCACCGGCGATCATGGCGTATAGCGTCCAGGCGGCCCCGGCGGCAAACAGATACCAGCTGAAAAGATTCAGCCGCGGCATTGCCACGTCCTTGGCCCCAAGCATGAGCGGCAGCACGAAATTGCCGAGGGCCGACGGCACCACCGGCACCAAGAAGAACCACACCATCACAACTCCATGCAGCGTAAACAATCGGTTATAGGTATCGGCCGTGAGCAGGCTTCCGTCGGGGGTGACCAAATTCAGCCGGTCGACGGCGATGGCAAACCCACCGATGAAAAACATGACCGTGATCGAACCCAGATACAGCAAGCCGATCCGTTTGTGATCTTTCGTCAGCAACCAGGAGAGAACGCCGGTCGAAGCATTCAAATAGTTTTCGTGCGGCACCGGGGCCGGCGCTTCGACCAGCCGCGATTCCAATTGCTCGATGCTCATGGCCGCGCGCTCCTATCGCCACGGGGTTCAGCCCCCTCGGGAAGGTCGGGGGCTGCGGGATTGTCGACGCGCACTGGCGGCGGGAACGACTCGACGCGGCGCGGAGTTTCGCCCGGACGGAGCGATTTGAGGTAGGCAATCAGCGCCACGACCTCCTCGGTGTCGATCAGACCTTCGAACGTCGGCATGATTGGTTCGTAGCCCGCTACCACCTGCACCGCCGGGTGTAAGATCGACTCGCGCAGATAATTCTCATCGACCATGGCGCTCTTGCCATCGCGCAACGGAGCCAGGTGGCCGAACACCGATTCCAGAACCGGCGCTCGGGCGTTCTCGTCGGCGCTGTGGCAGCTCAGACAGCGGTATTTCAGAAACACTTTGCGTCCTTCGAGTGCCAGCGAACCCTCGGCACTGGACGAAAGCCAGGCTTGATAACGATCCGGGCGCATGACGACGATCGTGCCGATCATCTTCGAGTGCGACGTACCGCAGTACTGCGAGCAGAAGAGATGAAACTCTCCTTCCCGCGTCGCCTCGAACCAAGCCGAGGTGAAGCGATTGGGCAAGACGTCCATGTGTAAGCGAAAGGCAGGTACGAAAAAGCTGTGGATCACGTCTTCCGAAGTCAGCAACAGCTTGACCGCGCTACCGACTGGAACATGCAGCATGTTAATTTCCCGCTCTCCCTCGGGATGCTGAAATTTCCACATCCATTGCTTCCCGACGACATAGACGACGGCCGCGTCGGCTGGAGCGTGAAAGGCATCCAAGTAGACTTTCGCCCCGCCGAGAAACATGCAGGCGAAGGCCGGCAGCGTGGCCAAGGTCCAAAACCATTCGAGCGCGTGCGAGTGCCTGGTGGCGGGCGGCGTCGCGGTCGAGCCTGGACGGCGCCGATATTTAATCGAGAAGTAGAGCAACAAACCGGCCACCAATAGACCGACGCCGCCGCACACCAAGCTCAAGAATAGCAGCAGCCAGTCGACCGCCTGGGCGCCGGTCGACGCCTGGTCAGGAAAAAAAGTGATCTCGTTCATGGCACCACTCTGGACAATGCCCCCCGGGGCACCGCACGCTCGCGCCGCCGCAGAAAACCGACGAATGTGCATATTCCGAGGACGGTCAACACGCCGCCGATGCGTACAAATCGCATTACGGCCGGTCCATACTTCCCCTCGGTCGGATCGTAATGAAAACAGAAGAGCAGGATTTGATCGACCGGTGAGCCAATCGTGCCAGCCCCCGCCTCGACCAGGCCCAGCCGCAGATCGCGTCCCGAGTATCGAACGTCGTAAAAGTACCGAGCCAATTTTCCCCCCGGCGTGAGCATCATGATGCCGGAGGCGTGCGCAAACTGGTCAGTGGCCGCGTCGTACGAATAGCGGAACCCGACAGCTTCGGTCAGGCGTTGAATCGATTCCGACGGTCCGGTCAAGAAGTGCCAACCCGACATGGCCCCTGGGCGGCCATAGCGTGACACGTAACTCTGTTTTTTCGCCGCGGCCAGAGTGGGCGTTTCGCGAACGTCGAAGCTGACGACTACGACTTGGAAATCGCTTCCCGCGTCGAAATCGACGTCGAGCAATCCTTGCACGAGACCGTTGAGCACCAGTGTGCAGAGCATGGGACAGCGGTAATAAGCTAGGACCAGGATGACCGGCTTCTCCCGAAAGAACTCGCCAAGCTTCACTTGGCGGCCGGCCTCGTCGACCAACGACAAGTCGAGCGGCACCTGCTCGCCGAGACGCTGGTCGAATCCGACTCGCTCGAGCGAATGGGGCAACCGCGGTTGGCCAAGCGCGACGCCGACTAGTGGACCGAAACAGCAAAGCGCCGCTAGCAGGGTCAACCGGCTCATGGCGTCTCTCCACG
>DATJTR010000101.1:0-2731 GCA_035503215.1 Pirellulales bacterium | reverse complement strand
AGACGAAAAACTGTCCGTTCCGCGCGTAGCGCGGATGGAAGGCCAATCCCAACAGGCCTTCTTCGAAGTGGATCGAATCAAACCAGACCAGGTCGCGAAGGTCGAGAAATATCTTGGCTTCCGCGGCGTCGCGGCGATCGGGCAAAACGTAGATCACCCCTTGTTGCGTCGGCACGAACACTCGGCCCGAGTGGTCGCCGGCATGCGTCAGCAAGATGGGACGGAACTCAGCGCGGATGCCCTGCTCGTCGATCGGTTCCCAGCCTTGCCAGTGAACGCGAGGAAACGCATTTTCCACCTGTAGGTCCAGCGGCCGAGTGTCGAACGGTGCTGCAGCCGCCTGCCCCGCGGCAAATGAAACGGCGAGCGCGAGGAAAATCGCGAAGATGGTTCTCACGTCGATCTTTCGCCGCTTGGCAAGTGCGCAAAAAAACGCCTCGCTGTCGATGAACATACAGTGAGGCGTCTGATGAATCCGCTGGTATTCCGCTGCGTTTGTCGTCGCCGCGAAACGTCGGGCAGATGGCTCGATTTAGCCGCGACCGTAATCGCCACGGCCGTAGCCGCCACGGCCCCGTCCGCCACCACCGCCGCCGCCACTGCGCTCTTCGCGCGGGCGAGCTTCGTTGACCGTCAGCCGGCGGCCATCGTGTTCTTTGTCGTTCAAGGCTTGAATGGCGGACAGAGCGGCATTGTCGTCCGACATCTCCACGAAACCAAAGCCCTTGCTGCGACCGGTATCACGGTCCTGGATCACCTGGGCATTGCGAACTTCGCCGAAAGCAGAAAACAACTGCTCCAAGGTGGCGTTGGTCGTGCCATAGCTCAGGTTGCCCACATACAATCTCTTACCCACGACAGATACTCCTAAAGGAAAAACGGCCGAACGATGCTTACTTCCCGGTTCGGATCGGAGGGGCCAAAATGGTGGCCAGCCAAGAGGGCCAGGCGAGAGAGGAGCAGCGGGCAATTCGCAGGAACGCCAAACGCCACGGATCGCTTCGTCGAACCGACTGACTGATCACTATAGCAAGTCGGTAGTCGGATGGTAGACCAAATCGGCCACCGCGGCAGCCAGAAAAAAGCCGAATTGTTAGGATCGCGGACGGCCAGAATGGGCGCGCCGAAGCCGCCGCTCCCGGCGCAATTCGGCCACTCGTCGGACCGCAACAACAGCGGTGCCCCAGTAGCGTACCGCTGCCGGTCGCTCGCCTACCGCGACCCATGGCAATCGGCCACCGATTTTCGATTTCCCACCGCGGTTTCGGAAGTTGCTGGCCGATCGATCGCGGACACGCTACATTGAACGGCCGTGTGAGCGGAGAGTTAAATACGACGCGTAGTTAAGTCAAAATGCCCCGATTTTCGCAGCCACGCGTTCCGGCGGGCGCACAGCGTTGGTGCCGCTCCGGCCGTAGGCGATGGCTCAAACGTCGGTGCTCGATCTGAACGACAAACCAAGTGGAGGTGATCCATGTCCCAGGCGGTAATGGCTCGACCCGAGAAACCGAAAGTTCGCCTCACGAAACTGTTCATCGACAACAAGTGGGTCGATCCCATCGAAGGGGGCTCATTCGAAACGATCAACCCGGCCACGGGCGAAACCATTGCTCGCGTCGCCGCAGCCACCGCGGCCGACGTCGATCGGGCGGTCAAAGTCGCCCGCCGGACGCTGGAATCGGGCCCCTGGGCGAAGATGGACGCCGCCGATCGCGGCCTGATCCTCTTCAAGCTGGCCGATCTGGTCACCGAGCACGCCAAGGAACTAGCAGCACTCGAGTCGCTCAACTGCGGCAAGACGATCACCGACGCCGCCGGCGACATTCAGGGGGTCATCAACTCGCTGCGCTATTACGGCGGCTGGGCCGACAAGATCGAAGGCCGCACCGTCCCCGTCCGCGGCAGTTTTCTCTGCTACACGCTGCGGCAGCCAGTGGGCGTGGTCGGTCAGATCATTCCCTGGAATTTTCCGCTGATGATGATGGCTTGGAAGATCGGCCCGGCGCTCGCCTGCGGCAACACGATCGTGCTCAAGCCGGCCGAGCAAACTCCTCTCTCGGCCTTGCGGCTGGCCGAACTCGCCGCCGAGGCCGGTCTGCCTGCGGGCGTGCTCAACGTGCTCAACGGTTTCGGCGAGACCGCCGGTGCCGCGCTGTGCGTACATCCCGACGTCGACAAGATCGCCTTCACCGGCCACGTCGACACCGCCAAAATCATCCAGAAAGCGACGGCCGACACCCTGAAGCGCACCAGCTACGAGCTGGGGGGCAAAAGCCCGAACGTCATCTTCGCCGACGCCGATCTCGACGAAGCGGTGCAAGGCGCGTTTCACGCCATCTATTTCCACGGCGGCCAATGCTGCACGGCCGGCAGCCGTTTGTTCGTCGAGGAAAAGATCCGCGACGAATTCGTGTCGCGTCTGGCGGCCAAGGCCAAGCAGCGCGTGATCGGCGATCCACTCGATCCCGCCACCGAGCAAGGTCCGCAAGTCTCCGACGAGCAGATGAACAAAATCCTCGGCTACGTCGAGATTGGCCAAAAGCAAGGGGCCAAGCTCGTCTCTGGCGGCAAGCGGGTCGGCCAGCGCGGCTATTTCGTCGAGCCCACGATCTTCGACGGCGTACGGGACGACATGGCCATTGCCCAGGACGAGATCTTTGGGCCAGTGGTCAGCGTGCTGCCGTTCAAGAGCGTGGAGGAAGTGCTCGATCGCGCCAACCGCACGTATTAC
>DATJTR010000100.1:0-2497 GCA_035503215.1 Pirellulales bacterium | reverse complement strand
CGGGCGTGATCGACCTGGATGAAAAGAATCCGGCTCAGAACGCCTTCGACATCACGATCGACGCCGAGAGCGTCGATACCGGCCTGGTCAAGCGCGACGAACATTTGCGCGGACCCGACTTCTTCAGCGCCAGGGAGTTTCCCGAGATCACCTTCAAGAGCGATTCGGTGCGGGCCAAGCCCGATGGGATCTACGAAGTGGTCGGCAAGCTGAAGCTGCACGGCGTTACCAAGCCGCTCACCGTGTCGCTGAAAAAGGTCGGTACTGGCAAGAACCCGATGGGAATGCAAATCATCGGCGTCGACACCGGCTTCACGGTCAAGCGCACCGACTTCAACATGAAGAATTTGCTGGAAGGGGTCGGCGACGAGGTGTTGCTCATCGTCAGCCTGGAAGCGGGGCGCAAGTAAGCGGCCTGGTCCTGCGGGAATTGCTCCGCGATCGTCCGGGTTTTATTCGGCCCCCCTTCCCCGCGGCCGATGGATCGGTGGAGGTACGCGCTTCGTGCTGACCACTCGCGATCTCTTTTTCGGGGTGGGGCTGCCGGCCTTGGTCGGGTGCGTGCTGTTCGTCGTCGCGCGGATTGCGCCGCTGCTCTTTCTGCGCGCCACGGGCAACCGCTTGCCGACCGGCGCGGCGGGCCTGGGCGTGTTGGCCACGACGCGCCGCGACGCAAGTCCCTTTGCACTCGTGCTGGGCTACCTGGTGGCGGAAAATCTTTTGCGAGGCCGGCCCAGCGTGCCGCCGGCCGACGCGGCGCAGACGCTGTATTTCGCGCTGTTGGTGCTAGGCTTGCTCTCGGCCGCGTATGAATGCCGCGGCGGTGCGGCGTGGCGGTTTTATCTGCCAATCTCGCTGGCCCTCGTGCTGCTGCCGACTGTTTGGCTGCTGGTGCGGCCGCTCGCCGAGCACGCCTGGAACCGCACGGAAGCCGCCGCCTGGATCGGCGGCCTGTGCTTGGCGGCGATTGCCATGACCGTGGCGCTCGATCGCTTGTTTGCCGGCCGTCCCGGGGTGGGAGCGTCGGCCGGACTCGTGCTCGTGCTCAGTTTGGCGGCGCCCGTGCTGGCCATGTCGGGAACCAAGACGTATGGTCAATTAGCGGCTTCCGGCGCCGCGGCGCTCTTTCCCGGTGTGGCGGCAGCCGCGGCGGGCTGGACCGGCGGGTTTTCGCGGCGCATGGCCCCGGCCTTCGTGCTGCTGTTGGGTGGAATGCTTTTGACCGGGCATTTGCTGGCCAACCTGACGGTGACGAACGCCGTGCTGCTGCTGCTCGCACCGCTGGCGATGTGGATCGATAGGCTGTCGATCGTCGGCCATTGGGCGGCGTGGCAACGCGGCGCTCTGGCACTGGTGGCCGCCGCCCTGCCGGCAGGCGCGGCCGTGGCGCTGGCGGCGCAAAAGTTTTTGGAAGACATGGCCAGTGGCTACTGAGCTCTCAGCGATGAACGCTTCCACGCACCGCACCGGCTCGTCCTACTGGAGCGGCAAGGCTGCGCTCGTCTCGGGTGGATCGAGCGGCTTGGGACGGGCCATTGCCGTCGAGCTGGCGCGCTGTGGGGCACGCGTGGCGATTGCGGCTCGAAATGCCGGGCCGATCGATGCCACCGTGGCGGAATTGCGGGCGGCGGGATGTGAGGCGGTGGGTATCGCGGCCGACGTCACGCAGGCGGCCGACGTCGAACGTCTGGTCGCCGAGACGATCGCCCGCTTCGGCCGGCTCGACGTGCTGGTGAACGCCGTGGGGCGCAGCGCCCGGGGCACGCTGCTGGCCACCAGACCTGAGGAGATCGCGGCTTTGGTCGACGTCAATCTGCTGGCCGCGGCACGGGTGACGCAGGCAGCCGCGCCGGATTTGCTCGCCGCACGCGGCCATGTGATTAACATCGGTTCTCTGGCGTCGAAGCTGCCCGGCCGCTACATGGGTGGATACTCGGCCGCGAAATTCGCCCTCTGC
The DNA here is from genome assembly GCA_035503215.1 of Pirellulales bacterium. GTDB lineage: Bacteria > Planctomycetota > Planctomycetia > Pirellulales > PALSA-1355 > DATJTR01. The sequence continues at coordinate 540 of DATJTR010000100.1, read as the reverse complement.
GGCTATACCGAGCAATTGCGTGCCGAGTTGGCCGCCGAAGGACTGAAGGTTTTGTTGGCCTGCCCGGGACCGATCGCCCGTGACGAGCCACGGCAATACGCGGCCAGCGACCCGGCGTTGCCGGCCGGCGCCGAGCAGCCCGGGGGAGGCGTGCGGCTGGCGGGCATGGCGGCCGACGACGTGGCACGGCGGATTTTGCGCGCGGCCGAGCAAGACCGGCCCGAGCTCGTTCTGCCGGCCAAAGCCCGCGCGGTGCTCATAGCGGCGGCGATCTCGCCCCGGCTCGGCGGGTGGTTGCTGCGGAAATTCAGCTAGGCCCGCGTCACGAGCCATCTGGCAGGCCGATTTCGCGGGAAAGGCCGGATGCGCCGGCCGAGGCGGCAAAATCGCAGCCGGCGGTTTTCACTCCTGCGTCAGGAAACTCGACCGCTAACCTATATTTTCTCGATGGATCATCGCGCGCCGGCAGTGCGCGCCGGGACTATTCGGGAAGCGAAAAACTCATGGCTACGGCAGCCGCGACTCCACCGGGTCTGGATA
>DATJTR010000099.1:0-4048 GCA_035503215.1 Pirellulales bacterium | reverse complement strand
GCTCTCGGAGCGTGCGTTAAGCGCGGCGACGACGGTGCGACACGGCGTCCCGAAGGAAAAGAAAAACGAAGAAGCGCGCCACGATCCTTCGAGGGTGCGCCACGAAGGGCCGTGGCGCGGAGGGACCCGGTGCAGCCGCTTAACGCGAGATGCCCAGCCGCTTGAGCCGGCTACGCAACGTGTTGGGATGCAGGCCCAGAATCGCGGCGGCGCCGCGCCGGCCATCGATGACCCACCCGGTTTGCTCGAGCACCGCCCGGATGTGGGCGCACTCGACGGCCTGCAGGCTGAGGTCGGCGCCGGCGGGCGCGCTGCCGGCGGCGGCTGGCGCACCGTCGGCGGCGAGAGAGGCATCGACTTCCAACAGCGGGCCCGGGCTGAGGATGATGGCCCGCTCCAAAACGTTTTCCAATTCGCGGACGTTTCCGGGCCAAGGGTAATTCATCAGCCGCTGCATGGACTGGGGGCTGACCGCTTCCAGCCGTTTTCCGATCCGCAGGGCAAACTTGTTGACCAGGAATTGCGCCAAGAGCGGAATATCGTCGATGCGCTCGCGGAGCGGTGGCAACGCGATGGGAAACACGCTCAAGCGGTAATACAGATCTTCACGAAACGTCTTTTCGCGGATCGCCTTCAGCAAGTCGCGATTCGTGGCGGCGATGATGCGAACGTCGGCCTGGAGGGTTTGCGAGCTGCCCAGCCGCTCGAACTCGCGTTCTTGCAGCACGCGGAGCAGTTTGGCCTGTACGTCGAGCGGGATTTCGCCGATTTCGTCGAGGAAGATCGTCCCTCCCGCGGCCAGCTCGAAGCGGCCGATGCGGCGATGGATGGCCCCGGTAAAGGCCCCCTTTTCGTGGCCAAAGAGCTCGCTTTCGACCAGGCCGGTGGGGAGCGCCGCGCAATTCACCTTGATCAGGGGCTTGTCTCGGCGGGTGCTGGCGGAATGGATCGCCCGGGCAATCAACTCCTTTCCGGTGCCGGTTTCGCCGATGATCAGCACCGAGGTGTCGGTGGGGGCCACGAGCCGCACGTTGTCGAGGACGGCCGATAGCGCGGGATTTTGCCCGACGATTTCCTCGAAGTTGTGGACCGACTTGATTTCTTCTTGCAGGTAGGCGTTCTCGTGCCTCAGCCGCTTTTGGTCCTGCTCGGCGAGCACGCGCTCGGTGACGTCGACGAACATCGTGCGGGTATGGATGCCGTCGGGCATGGGCTTGGACCACCATTCCAACCACACCGGCTGCCCGTTGTCCTTGCGGCGCAGTTCCAGCACCACGCCGCTGGCGTCGGTGCCGCGCCCGAGCGATGACAACGCCTCTTTCACGCGCTGCTGCGCTTCGGGCGTGTCGGGAACGAAAGACGTGCCCAAGGTGCCGGCAACTTCGTCGGGCGCAATGCCCAGGATTCGCGTGGCCGCGCGGTTTGCGCTGACGAACCGCGATTCGAGGTCTTCCATCACGTAGCCCAGCGGGGCTTCCTCGTACAAGTCGCGAAAGCGCTGTTCGCTCTCCAGCAGCAATTGCTCCATTTTCAAGCGTTCGAGCTCGGCGGCGGCTCGCGAGGCAAAGATTCGAAAGGTATACAGCCGCTTCGGCTCGGCGCTCATCGGCCGCGTGTCGAACACCGCCATGTGTCCCATGGTTTTGCCCTGAACGTCCAGGAGCGGCACGCCGAGATAGCTTTCGATCGACAGGTCGGCCAACAATCGGTCGCCGGGGAACGAACGCTGCACCTGGTGCGAGTAGTGGCAAAGCGTGCCCCGCAGCACCTGCTCGCAGGGAGTATCGGCCAGGTCGTATTCGATGTTCTCGTGGAAGTGATCCCGAGTCCAATAGGCCAGCGTGCGAACCCGGCTGGCCGAACCGGCGAATTCGGCCACGAAGGCGTATTGGGTGCCTGTCGCAATGGCCAGATGGCGAGCCAGCGAGCGGAAAAAGGCTTCCCCCGTTTTGTGTGCCGTGCCGTCGAGAATGGTCCGCAGGGCGGAGACTTCATCGGCATCGGCGGCAGAGACGAGCTCGGCAGCGGGTTCAGCGGGGGATGCTGGGGCAGCCCCAGCGGCGACTTGCGACTCTTCGGAAGGGGACCTGGTCATCGGACCATCCGATCTGGTGCCGGAATCGAGCCTGTCCGCGATTCGGTCGCCAATCGCTTCGCTGACATGAATGTCACATTTTATCGCCCCGAGTCGGCGCATAACAATCCTGTAGCCAAGGAGTCCCTCGCGGCATCTAAGGAAAGTGTTTCGGGATCGGCTGAAAGACAAACGCCAAAGGAATACGGCGATTCGCGGTGCCCGGAGACAGATTCGGTTGGAGCGACAGACCGTAAACCGGGGGCCGAGCTTGCCAAATGGGCCAAATGGGCGTCTCAACGCCGTGCGACGTGGGCGCTGTGGAGGATGACGACATCGAGAAGCTCGTTCGCAATCGAGATATCGAGCGGCGTCCGAACTTCCCGCGGGCAGAATGCTGGCCACCGTGGGGCGAGCAGGAACCGAAGCATGACGTGCCAGGAAGCACTTGAGGCCTTGAGTGAGTACCTGGGCGGGAATTTGTCCCCGGAGGCCAAGAACCAGTTCGAGCGACACTTGGCCGCGTGTCCGGCTTGCCGCGAATACGTGCGAACCTTCGAACAGGCAATTCGGCTGGGGAAAGCGGCTTGCCGCGATCTGGAGGACGCCCACGCCGCCAGACTGCCCGAAGAGTTGATCCGGGCGATTCTCAGGCCCCCCAAACCATGAATCCTTTTGCCTACCGAGCTGAAATCCGCGACGATGGACGCGCCGATGCTTCCGTGGGGTTGCCACCAGACGTAACCGGAATACGATTTCCGATGCGGTCGTTTGCCAGGGCAGTTACGCGCACTGCGCGAAAGGAAAAACGAATGCGAGCGATTCTCAGAACTCAGTTCGGCGGGCCGGAAGTGCTCGTGATTCGCGAGCTGCCGGAGCCCGAGCCGAAAGCGGGCTTTGCGGTCATCGAGGTCAAAGCCTTTGGCCTCAACCATGCCGAATTGCACATGCGGCAGGGAAACTGGGCCGAGATCGCCGACGTCAGCGGCATCGAATGCGTGGGCGTGGTCAAGTCGTGCCCCGGCGGCGAGTTTCCGGTCGGTGCGAAAGTGGCGGCGCTGATGGGTGGGCTGGGGCGGACGATCAACGGCAGCTACGCCGAATTCACTCGCGCCCCCGTCTCGAACGTGGCGCTGATCGAAGCCGATTTGCCCTGGGCCGAGTTGGCGGCAATTCCAGAAACCTACGCCACGGCCTGGACCAGCCTGTTCCGCAACCTGGAAATCGCCCGCGGCCAATTGCTGGTGATCCGCGGCGCGACGTCGGCTTTCGGTCAGGCCGCGCTGAAAATGGCGGTGAATGCCGGCGTGCGCGTGATCGCCACGACCCGCAAGCAGGAACGCTTCGCGGTGCTGGAAAAAATGGGAGCCGAGCGCTGCGAGATCGAGCGGCCCGACTTGTCGCAGCACATCGCCGAGGCGAAGCGGATCGACGCGGTGCTGGACCTGGTGGGCAACACGGTGTTGCTCGACTCGCTGGCAATGCTCCGCCGCGGCGGGCGGAGTTGCCTGGCCGGCTGGCTGGGGGGCATCGATCCGATTCGCGACTTCAACCCGCTGGCGCAGATGCCGAGCGGCGTCCATCTGACCTTCTTCGCCAGTTTCGTGTTCGGCACGCCGGGTTTCCCCCTGTCGGACGTGCCGCTAGGACAAATTGCCAGGGATGCCGCGGCCGGCCGGCTCGACGCCAAGCCGGTGCGGGTTTTCCGTTTCGAAGAAATTCAAACCGCACATCACGTGATGGAGGCCAGCGAAGCGGGCGGAAAAATGGTGGTCGTTCTCGACTGATCATCGAAATTGATCTATGCGACCGGAGGGGACAACTCGGTAGCGCCACCGTTCGAGCACGCCAAACCGCTTGAGCGAAAAGGAGTGCGGCAATGTCTGCCAGCGATGTGAGTGTCGTCTTGGTGCACGGCGCCTGGGCCGACGGATCGAGTTGGGCCAAGGTCATCGGGCCCTTAGGCGCCGGCGG
>DATJTR010000098.1:0-3099 GCA_035503215.1 Pirellulales bacterium | reverse complement strand
TCGTACATCGCTCGAAACTACCTGAAAAAATGAAACGCCACGGAAATGAAAAAAGAACGACTCGGCTGCATCACTGCGCTGGGGCAGCCGACTTCAATGCTTGCCCCGGTCGGCTTGGGGAACGTATTTCACCAGTTTTTGCGAAGCGTGAATCGGCTGCAGGCGGGCCAACCGTTGCCGGCCGTCGACCAACGGCAACGTAATCATGTCGTCTCCGAGCAGCGGCCGTGCGTAACGGACGAATTCGTCGGTCACGTCGGTGCCGGCCGCGTTGATCCAGCGGTCGGGAAACTGCCGGTCCGCGCCGGCCACCTTTTCCAGCGGCACGCGATCGTAACGCACGTTGTAGATCGGCCCCGGTTCGCGCAGCAACGTGGCCATGTAGCCGCTTTCGCCGGCCGCGGCCAGCTGGATCGCTTTCAGCCCGCAGTTATAAGCTTCCTCCAGATCGACGCTCGACGCATAAGCCATCGAGTGCCGCTGGTCCGTCCCCACCACGTTGCCACGGGCCGACCCCTTCACGGCCAGGCCGACCCGATTGAGGTAGTTGACGATCACCTGGGCCACGGTCGTCTGGCTCGAACTGAATTGCACATGGCCGAACGAGTCGCGCAGCTCGCCGATTTCGCCGACGTTCAGCCCTTCGCTCACCACCACGATCGCGCGGCCGTGAGCTTTGAGGTGCCCATTCACATGGTCGGCCAACTGCTCCAGGGAACATGGCCGTTCGGCCAGGAAGATCGATAGTGGCAAATGGCGATCGGGATCGGCCAGCCGGGCGGCGGCCGGAATGTAGCCGATCTTTCGCCCCATCGCTTGCAGCACCAGCACGGGATCGGCCGGCGACGATCCGGCATTCTCCTCGTTGGCGTTCTGGATCATGTGCATCCAGTATTTGGCGACTGAGCCATAACCCGGAGTGTGGTCGATGAGGCGGAATTCGCTGTCCCCGACGTCGTTGTCGATCGTCTTGGGCACACCCACGGCCACCAGATCGAGCCCCCGGTCGTGCGCCATCTTGGCCACTTTGTGGGCGGTGTCCATCGAGTCGTTGCCGCCGATGTACAAAAAGTAGCCCACCTGATGAGCCTTGAAGACTTCGATCACCCGCTCGAAATCCTCTTGCTGATTCGGTTTGAGCTTATAGCGGCAAGTGCCGATCGAGCCGGCCGCTGGCGTGACCCGAAGCAAGGCGATCTCTTCGGGCGGCTGGGCCGACAGATCGATCAACTCTTCCTTGAGCACCCCTTCGATCCCATGCCGGGCGCCGTACACCGTGCCGATCGCGTCCAGGTCGCGGGCCAGTTCGACGATCCCCCGCAAACTGTTGTTGATCACTGGGCTCGGCCCGCCGCTTTGGGCCACCACAAGATTCCGGGGTCGCCCCATGACGTCTCTCGCCTCGCAAGGATTGAACAGAAATTCGCAGGCGCGCCTGCCAGCCCGGCACGGCCGGAGAGCAAGCCTCGGCGGTAGCGGAGGTAGGGCGCGAAACCGCCAATCCTAACAACGGCGTTTTCCGCTTGCAACGCGGGGGGCCGCCGCCAAATGCCTTCGGGAACTGCCGAGCGACCAGTTCCAAAAACGCATGGAAAGGCATGCCGCCCAAGCCGTTCGCCGCGACGGGCATCGACAGCGTGACCGCCTAGGCCACCAACCGGCGGGCGGCCGGGGCGGTGTGGACGAGTTGGCGCATCACCAAATGAACCGCCTGATCGAGCGCCTGGGAGACAATTGCCTCGCGCTCGCGGGCCTTCAGATCGGCGTGCCGGACGAACAGCAACTCGGCCTGCTGGGTGACCGTTTCCCGCGAGCGGGCCCGAATGTAACCACGGGCTTCGGCCGGCGTCATCCGCCGGGCTCGGGCAATCGTCAAACCGACGACCGTTTCGCGGCTCAACACGGCGATCTGAATGACCATGTCGGCGATTTCCGGCCGACTACGACGCGAGCACAAGAAACTGACCAGTCCCATTCGTGGAAGTCCTTTCCCTCGGGGGTGAGAAACCGAGCGTCCGCTACCGCACCGGCGGCAACCAGGCACGTTGCCAAGACTGCGACCACCGCGCTTTTTACTGGGTCGGAGGTTGCCGACGGGCTCCAAGGCGACCCGCGGGAGTCCCTGAAATTCGAGCCCTGGCGGTGGGATGGCCGGCCCAGCGACAACGCAGCTATCAGTAGGATCGCATGGCGGCGCGAAAGAACTTCAATGCCGCCACGCCGAACCGCAAAACTCCCCGCACCGCACGCCGACGGCGAAGATGGCGTGAACTTTAGCGATGGTGCGGTCTCCAGAAAACCGGTCGGATTTCGCCGGCGGAGGGGAGTGGCCGCCGTCAAGAATCGTTCGGAGGCTAAAGTTATAAATCTTTACCCATCGCTCACAAAACCTAAATATAATCGGCTTAGAATCGGCGGTTTAGAAACTCTCGGCTATCGTCTCCTCGTCCGCCAACGGCCTCCGCGATCCCCTGATGGCATTGCGCACCGGAGCCGTCATTTTCGCAGCGATCGCATGCAGGAAGGAATCGGTCCATGAGCGAAGCGTTTGGGTCCACGTCTGATCCGTCATCGCAGGCTTCCTCCGCAACATCGAACCGCGCCGTAGGAAGTGTGCTCCGCGCCATCGCTTATCTCAGCGTTGCCGGCGCGTTGACAATGGTCGGGTTTGGCGCCTACCGCATGGTCCAAGATCGGGCCGTGATGTTCGAGACGCGTGATCATCTCAATGAGCAGCGGGGCCTGATTCAACCGGTCAAAAAACACCTCGACGCGGAATACATCGACACCGACGGAAACCTGCTGGCCGATCTTCCCGGCGACCAGGGCAAGCTGATCAATCCCGACACGCTTGTTCTGGCCCACTACATCGACGCCGAAGTCGAAAAGCAACTAGTCGACTGGGATGCTTTGAAGGCCAGCCTGGAACAAGCGACCGGCAAAACGGTCGTCCTGCAGGAGTACGTCAACACCGCCGACGACGTGGCCGCGGTGAAAGCCGGGGAGATTCAACTCGTTGCTCTGCACGCCGCCGACGCTCCCTACGTCGTCAACAACGCCGGTCTGATCCCATTGGGCGTTCTCGGCACGAAAGCCGGA
>DATJTR010000097.1:0-3572 GCA_035503215.1 Pirellulales bacterium | reverse complement strand
TCGGCTTAGGCTGCCTGTTGGCCCGACGGTTGACCGAGGCCGGCGCGCGGTTCATCGAAGTGACGACCGAATACATTCCGTTCGTGCATTGGGATACGCACGAGAACGGGTACGCGACGGTCAAACGGCTCAAGGGAGAGGTCGACCGGCCGATCGCGCAGTTGATTCTCGATCTGGAAGAGCGCGGCCTTTTGGATCGCACCCTGGTGATCGTTGCCAGCGAATTCAGCCGCGACATGTTGATCGAAGGGGTGCCGGGCAGTTCGGCCGGCGACCAGGCGGCGTTTCGCGGAGACACGCTGCAGGAGCTGAAGCATTACGGCCAACACCGCCATTTCACCGGCGGCAGCTCGGTCGTGTTGTTCGGCGGCGGGATGAAACGCGGTTTCTTGTATGGGGCAACGGCCAACGAGCGGCCATTCCTGGCCGACAAGCCGGTTTCGGTCGAAGACCTGCACGCCACGATCTTCAGGGCGATGGGCATTTCGCCGAAGACGGCCTTCGACATCGAGCAGCGCCCCTTCTACGCCACGAAGGATGGTTTGGGGCAGCCGGTCGGCGAGCTGTTCGCCTAAATTGGCCCACCCCGAAATCGGGACACGTGCATAGCGAATCGCCAGGCACGTCGCTTGGCGCGCGCCGGTGAGCCGCTCCAGATAGCGTGCGGTTTTCTTCAATCGGCCGCGTCCCAAAGTCTCGCCCCGGTAATGCTTGCCGCCGCCGCGGAGCAAGAGTGACGGCCAAGAGCGCTCTCAATTCGGGGGGGAAGCTGCGCAGGGTTGCCAGCAACGGAATCCCGCCGCGTTTGGCCTAACTCGCATGGCGTCGTTTGGCCCATTGCGGCATAATCCCGCCAGATCGCAGGAGCCGATCCGCTTTGCCAGGGACGATAAAGGAGTATCGCATGTCCGTCGGTCACCTCGCTGTTGCGCACGAACGCGGCCCGCAGGCCGCCAGCATTTCTCGGTGGCCGGCCGTCGGCGACATACTTCGGCAGGCGCTGGCCCGCTCGACTGCGGCCGCTTTGTGGGGACTGTCCGTGTGTCTTGTCCTAGCGCTGGCCACCGTCGCGCGAGGGGCGGAGGAAAACGGCGGCCAGGCCGATCTGGACCGGGCCACCGAAATCAAACTCACCGCCAAGAGCTTCGACGATTTGGAGTCCGTGATCCGGCTGTGCCGCAAGGCGATCGAGGCGGGACTCGACACCGACAACCGTAAGTTCGCCGTCGAATTGCTGGCCGGCACGCTGACCCAGCGGGCCGAAATCGTCTGCGCCGAGATCTTCGAATCGCCGGTGCCGCCCAATCGTTGGCCCGAGTTTCGCCAATTGGCCGTGGCCGATTTGGAAGAATCGGTAAACCTCGATCCAGAGCAGCTCGACGCCCAATACATGATCGGCCGTCTGCACGGATTGCCCGGAGGCAACCGGGCACGGGCCGTCGCCGCCCTCGACGAAGCCGTCCGGCTCAGTGCCGATCAACCGCTGCGGCGGGCCAAGTGCCTGGTGATGCGGGCCCAATTGCGCGTCGATCCGCAGGCACGGCTGGACGATCTCAACCGAGCGATCGAGCTGGCTCCGCATAGCCCCGACACGCTGCGGTCGCGGGGCATGTACTATCTGTCGGAACAAAAATACGAAGAAGCGGCGACCGACCTGACTGCCGCCACCGAATTGGACCCCAAGAATCCCGAGCTCTTCGAGGCGCGGGGCATGGCCCAATTCATGCTCAAGCACTACGACGACGCTTTGGAAAGCTTGAACAAAGCGATCGAGCTGGCCCCCGACGCCCCCTTGCTGGTGGCCAATCGGGCGCGCGTTTACGCCGTGCAAGGCGATTATCCCAAAGCGATCGAAGAATTGACCAAGGCCTTGGATATGGAACCGCGTTCGCTGCCCGTGCTGCTGTTGCGGGCCCGGGTCTATCAGCAGAACAAGGACATGAAGCACGCCTTGGAAGACGTGAACGAAGCGCTGCACATTCGGCCGGGCAATCCGGAGGCGCTGCAAGTGCACGCCTTGATCGCGGCCGGCAGCGGCAAACTCGATGAAGCGATCGGCGACTTGGAGGAGCTGAAAGACCTGGCCCCCGACAACGCGGAGCTGCGCCTGCAACTGGGCATGTTCTACTCGGCCGACAAACGGCCGCAGCAAGCGATCGACACCTTTTCGCAGATCCTGTCCAGCGACTCCAAGAACTGGATGGCGCACCGGGGCCGGGCCGATGCCTACTTGAACCTGGGAAAGCAATCGGAAGCATTGAGCGATTACCAGGCCGCTCTCGAATTGCAGCCCGACGATCCCTCGATCTTGAACAACCTGGCCTGGGTCCTGGCGACGGCCCCCGACGAAGCCCTGCGCGATGGCAAGCGAGCCATCGAACTGGCCACCGCCGCCGCCAAAGCGACTGAATACAAGGAAGCCCACATCCTCAGCACGCTGGCCGCCGGCTACGCCGAGACGGGCGACTTCAAAACGGCCATCCAATGGTCGGAGAAAGCGGTGGCCGTGGGCCGCAACGATCAGCAGGAGCAGCTCACCAAGGAGCTCCACAGCTACCAGGAGAAGAAGCCTTGGCGCGAGGCGCTGCCTCCCGAAGATCTGGAAGAAGAACCCGAAGTGGCCGACGCTCGAGCCCGTCGCGAAGCGGGCGGCAGCGCGGACAGCTCAGCGGGTTCCGAGGATGCCGACGTCGACTTCAGCGACGACGCCGCAAAAAGCAAGGAATCGGCCAGCGGTGACGGCAAGACCAGCGTGAAGTAGAATTCGGGGGCCAAGACGACAGGCCAGGGCGAAATGGCCAGCGAGCTTGAGCGCCGATCTACCCTGACGAGGCGAAGCCGTGAATCGAGCTGAAGCGTACGCTTTGGTTTGCGAGTACACCCAAAGCGAAAGTCTGCGCCGCCACATGCTGGCCGTCGAAGCCGCGGTGCGTGCTTACGCTCGCAAGTTCGGGGCCGACGAAGAGACTTGGGGAATCGTCGGTCTGCTGCACGATTTCGACTACGAGCGCTGGCCCGACGCGCCGCAGCATCCGCTGGAAGGGGCGCGAATTCTCGGCGATTTGGGTTATCCGCCCGAGGTGATTTACGCCATCAAGTCGCACGCCGACTATCTGACCGACTGCCCGCGCGTCTCGCCGCTCGACAAAACGCTCTACGCCTGCGACGAGCTGGCCGGTTTCATCACGGCGGTGGCCCGGCTGCGGCCCGAGGGGATTTTCGGCCTCTCGCCGGCCAGCGTGAAAAAGAAGCTCAAATCGAAGGGCTTTGCCGCCGCCGTCAATCGCGACGACATCACCCGCGGCGCCGCCGACCTGGGGGTCGAATTCGACCAGCACATTCAGAACGTGATCGACGCCATGACCACCATCGCCGCTGACTTGGGCCTGACGGGCAGCGCGCCAAGCACCGAAAGCGATCAGCGGACGCGCGACTCGTAGGGTGCGTCCAGCGAAGCGTAGACGCACCAGAATGTGGCACCGCGCCGCCAACGACGCCAGAATTCCCAGTCGGACCACGATCGGCGCCCATTTGGTGCGTCTGCTGGCGCACCCTACATCGGCCCTTCGCTC
>DATJTR010000096.1:0-2599 GCA_035503215.1 Pirellulales bacterium | reverse complement strand
GCGGCTGTCCTTCGAGAAAGACTTCGCTGGAGGCCTTGTACGTGGCGCCGTGCTGTTTGGCCCGCACCGCAATGATCCGGCCGCGCGACCAATCGCACACGAACAGGGCATTGTGATAGCGGGTGGGATAGCTGAAGTGGTCGTACACCTCGACGCCGGCCGGTGAGCCACGCCCCATCTCGGCCAGCGGCGGCAGACTGTCGTAATAGTAATCGGGCCACTTCGCCCAACCGCTCCGCCAGCCAAACTCAGCTCCTGGCACCACATGGTTGACGCGGGTCGGCCGGTACCAGGTCATTCCCAAGTCCCACTCCATGTCGCTGTCGGCGGTGAACAGCTCGCCGTCGTGATTGAAAGCCAGGTCGTAAGGATTCTGCAATCCGCCTGCCACCAGCTCGACCGCAGTGGCGCCGGTGTCGGTGCGCAGGATCGAACCGCCAGGGGCCTTGATGCCGACGGCATGGCCGCTGGCGTCTTCATAGCGCGGCTGAAGCAGATCGCCTTCGTAGTAATGGTGATACGGGCTCGAGCCCTCGGACTTCGTTTCCATCCGCGAGAAGTTGCCGACGACCATGTACAGCAAACCGTCGGGGCCCAGCGCCAGGGCATGCGGCCCGTGCTCGCCCATCTCGCCGCCGAATTTCAGCAACGATTCGGTTTGATCCGATTGCCCGTCGCGGTCGACGTCGGTCAAGCGATACAGAGCGGTCCCCTCGGGTCCCGCGCCGACGGCAAAAATCTTACCGCTGACCGAGAGCAAGCCTTGCGCGCCTTTAACGTCTTCGGAAAACGTGCCGACCGTGTCGAGCGTTCCGTTACGGTCCTGATCGCGCACTACGATCAGGGGGCCGTTCTCGCGCGCGGCGATGATCTGTCCGAATTCGTCGAACGTCATCGCGATCAGCGAGCCGGTATCTTTGGGATCGATCACCGGCTCGACGCGGAACTTCGGCAGCACTCTGAACCGTTCCTGGGCGCCAGCCACGGTGACTTCGTTGCCCCAGGGAAGCGTGGCGTTGACTTTGCCGAACTCACGCGCGGCCAGCCATTGCGAATCGTTGAATCGCGCCTTTTGCCAGCCGACGAATTCGCGGAGCGAAGTTTTCCAAGTGCCGTCGCTGGAATGGGTGACGGCCGTGCCTCCCTCTTGCTTCACGACGACGCGTGCCACCAACCCGGCGGATCCTTGGTCATCGTTCGTGGCTCGCACGGCGATGATGTTGTCTCCCGCGACCAGGTCGGCGCTGATGTCGTAGACATCAAGCACTTTCCAGTTTTTTCCGGAGCCGACCAGGCGGCCGTTGACGAACAATTCGTAACGATCGTCACCACCGATCTGGATTTCACCTTGCTCGGGCGTTCCTAAGTGGAAGCTCTTGCGGAAGTAACATTCGCCGGGGGGTGCCTGCTCTTTTTCATAGGCCGGCGACCAGACCCATTGCGCCTCGGCCGCGGTGATCGTTCGGCTAGTTGCCCACGTAGTACCAATGACGAGCAGGTAGGCGAGGCCACGCGCCAGTGCCCATCGCTGCGCATCACGCGGTTGGCGGAAACACACGAACTCACCTGGGGACGCCAGAATTGTCGGCATGGGACGAATCTCGACTGCTCGAAAAGGTTACGGCAACCATCCCCCCTCGCAGGAACAAGACGGCGCCTTGGCAAGTTCTGCCGAGCTGCCACGCGGCGCAAAGCGAATGGGGCGGCAAACAGTAACGGGAATTGATACTCTGGGCAACACGGCTTTAGAGCGGCGCGGCGCGCAGATTGGGCAGGTCGCTAGCAACCGACTCGGGGCCAGCCAGCCCGCCACCGCATGCCGGCCATTCGCAATCGTCGTTCGCGCCAATCGCGTGCACCACACCCAGCACGACCACACCAAACCGATCCTTGACCCCTCGCAAAGCAAGCTATAGCATGCGGTTACTTTAAGCCGCAGGGTGACTGAACTCGTTGAAATCTCGACCGGCGGAGTGAACGTATCTTGAGCATTTTTGAGAATCACAGGCAGATGCTGGCAAACGGATGGGCCGGGCGAAGACTGATTTTGGCCGGGCTGGTCGCGGGCGGATTGCTGATCGTCAGCGGCTGCAGCTTGGAATCTCCCCCTGCGGGCCAAAGTGCCCCGGCCACGAGCGCCAAGAAAGATGCAGGCGGCACGGTCGAGCAACACGTGGCATCCGACGACGGGCAAGGCAGCACGGCTTCTGAGGACAACGGCGGAAATCAAACCAATTCAGAGACCGCCGTCCGCGAAGAGATGGCGGCCGACGGCAAAGTATCCCCCTCGCCCAGCCGTCCCGAGCTGACCGCTGCGGGGGTAAAGCCGGCAACCGATGACACGCTGCTGTTTAGCTATCCCGACGATCCGGACACGCTGAACGTGGTCACTTCGCACGACACGACGAGTCAGGAGTTTCAGAGCGACGTTTACGAACCCCTGGCTTCGCAGAACCCCGCCAATCCCGACGAGTTCGAGCCCAAGTTGGCCGAATCTTGGGAGTTCGACCCGGAGAAGCTGGAATTCACGATTCACTTGCGCAAAGGGGTGAAATGGCATCCGATGTCGCTCCCCTCGGGCAAGCCGCTGCCAACGAAG
>DATJTR010000095.1:0-3774 GCA_035503215.1 Pirellulales bacterium | reverse complement strand
AACCCGAAAGCGCACCGCGAGGAGAGCCGCAACCGAGAGTGCGCAATCCGCTTCCGCGCGGCGGGTGAAATGGAGCGGCCGTTACTTGTCGGCCTTCTTGGGCCGGTTCCAGGTCTTGCCGGCCTTGTAGAGATTGGCCCGCTCGAGAGTGGTGTCGTTCTTGCTGAGCTGGAGGACACGGTCCAAGGCGGCCATGAACTCGGGTTTGTTCGCGTCGCGGATGTCGCGATGGTGGGCCAATTCGACCACGGTGTCGCAGGCCGATTGGACGTGCTCGGGCTGGTCCAGATAGGGCACGACGAACCGCAGCGAATCGACGGTGTAGATCGCCCGCGCCCGTTCGATCGCTTGGTTCTGATCTTCGCTGCGGGTGCAGAGCCCGATCACTTTCTTGAGCAGGGCCAGCCGCTCGTCGTTCGACCGGCCGTCGTCCAATGGGGCGACGCGGATCAGGGCCGCCAGGGCCTGCGCGCGGTGTTGCGGGTGGGCATCGTGCTCGAACAGATCGAGCAATCGCGGGGCGACCGAAGCATCGGGCCAGGCGCAGAGTGCCGGCACGCCGGCATCGTGCCGGGCCGGATCGGCGATTGCTGCTGCGACCTGTTCGAGGGCCGCCGGCCCACCGACGCGCGCGAGCGTGACCAAGAGCACGGCGCGATCGGCCGGTGGATGCCCTTCGATAGCGGCCAGCACCGGGGCCGCTTGCTGGGCGGGGTCGGGAATCCGGCTGCAGACTTTGGCCACGGCCCGTTCGGCGGCGGTGCGTTCGGCCCCCTTTTGGGCCGCCAGCACGCCGTCGATCATGCCGGGGATTTCGCCGGGGCCGGCCATCGCGGCGAGCGCGCCCATGGCAGCTGCGCGCACCTTGGCGTCGGGATCGCGGGCGAGCGAGACCAGATCGCTGACGGTATCGAGCGCGCGCCGCTCGGCCAGAATGTCGATCAAGGTGACGCGCAAAGGCGTTTCGGTCGCTTGCTTCGCGGTGGCCACGATCGCCCGCGGCACCTCTTCGCCGCGCAAGCGGGTGATGGCGCCGACGGCGACGGCTTGCTCGGCTTCGGAACCTTTGGCCGCCTTGTCGATGAGCAGCGGCAGATCGCCGACGTTGCCGAGCGAGCCGACGGCCGCGATCGTGGCGAGCTTGACCGTTTCGTCGCTGGTCGTGCCGAGCAGGGCGACAATGGCCGGGCGTGCCGCCGCGTCGCCTCGATCGGCCAAGGCACTGACAAGGCCGGCTTGGGCCTCGGGCGACAGCTTGGGGAGTTCGGCCGCGAACCGTCGGGTGGCCGCCTCGCCTTTGGCGTCGGTGCGGATTTGGTCGAGTCCGACGGAGCGGAGATCCTTGTCTTTTTCGCCGAGCAGACCGATGACCAGCGTGATGACTTCGTCGCCGGCTTCGTCCTTGGCCAAGGCCTTGGCCGCCCAGGGGAGCACGGAGACGAGACAGGCCAGAACGACGAAACGAGCGATCGCTCGGGCGAGCGAGCTGCGACCGTTGACGATGCGATTCATGATCATCCCACGCGGTGTGAGTCGCTGTCCGAAGACCGCCTCAGAGAGGGGGACAGTCCCATTTTGCTCCGAGGACTCCGCAAAATCGGGACAGTCCCCGGCGGTATTCGGATCGGCCCCTACTTGCCTGCGCAGGCCAGCATGCCGCGCGTCGCCGCCAGGCGGACGTTCTTGGGTTGGTTTTCGCCGGCCAGCGACTTGTATACCGCCAGGGCTTCGGCCTTTTTGCCGGCAGCCAGCAGGTCTTCGGCACAGGCCAGCGTGGCATCGGCCGCGACCTGGGCGGCGCCGGGCGCACTGGGCTTGGCATCGGCCAGCGCCTTGGCGGCTTCGGCCGTGCCGATATCTCCCAGGGCGATCGCGGCGGCGCGGGCGATCGACGGGTCGGCATTGTTCAGCAGGGCGGCAATTGGGGCCGTGGCCTCCGCATCGTGGCGCGCGCCTAGCGAACCGATCACGCCCACTTGCAGCGGGCCGCTCACTTTCGAGAGGGCGTCACGCAAGGCCTGGCCGGCTTCCGCGGCCGGAATGCGCTCCAGGGCGTAGCGGGCCATGTGCGACAGATCGTTGTCCGTGAGCAGGCCGGCCAAGGTCGGCACCGATTGGGCCGTGCCGATCAGCATCAGCTTGCGGCAAGCATAGTCTTTGGCGTCGCGCGAAACGCCACTGGTCAGCACGGCGGCCAGGCGCGTTTCCAGATCCTTGCGGGCGTCGGCATTGCCGTGGCTGGTGACGACGGCCTCTTCGATCGGGGCCAGCACTTTCGGGTCGGTTCCCCAATCGTAGGTCTTCAATGCTTCGAAAGCTTCGTCCAACATCTCAATGATCCTTTGAAAGGTGTGTTTGCGTTTTCAAGGGGCCGGTCATCCGGAGCGCTCGCGGCTTGCGGCAGAGGCTTTCCCGGCAGCCGGCCAGACGGTGTTGAATTCGTGCGTTACAAAACCCAAGGTTGGCGGCGAGCACGATCGCAAAGGCGGTTGGCCTCTTCGTCGCCGGTGAACTGCTGCTTGGCCGCGTCCCACTTGAGCGTGCGGCGAAGGTTGTAGGCGATGGTAGTCAGGTGCGAGACGGCCGTGGTGTTGACGGCCAGCTCGATGTCGCGGAACGGCTTTTCGCGCGTTTTGACGCATTCGATGAAGTCGCCGTAAATTCCCCCCTGGCCCTTGTAGGTCGGCACCGGCTTGGGCTCGCGCTTTTCGCCGGGCGTGCCCTGGGCCTTCAGGTGCTCGAGCGTGGGGTGATTGTGGTGCAACAGGAAGCCATTGGGATAATGCAGGGTGACGTACTTTTCCTGCTCGTGATAAATGACTTCGTCGGGCTGCAACTCGCGGACGTCGCAGGCAAAGGTCGCGCCGCCAAAGTGGTGGGCGCCCCAGTCGGTCATGCCGCCGCCGGAATAGTCGAGGTATGAACGCCAACTGCCGCCGCCGGTGCCGAAATTGCCGTCGCAGCGCTTGGAGTTGTAGGGAGCCCAAGGAGCGGGGCCGAGCCACAGGTCCCAATTCATGTCCGACGGCACATCCTCGGCCGGCAGGTTGCAAAGCTGCGAGAGGGGACCGACCTTGACGTTGATTTCCTTGATCGTGCCGAGTTCGCCTCCCCAGCATTGGGCCACCAGGGGCTTGTAATCTTCCAACACGCGCTGGCTGCCGCCGGAGACGACGCGCCCATAGCGGCGGGCGGCTTCGATCATCAGCGGCCCTTCGCGCAGCGTGCGGGTTTCGGGCTTCTGGCAGTACACGTCTTTGCCGCTGCGGCAGGCGTCGATGACCATCAGGGCGTGCCAGTGGTCGGGCGTGGCGATGTGCACCGCATCGATGTCGTCGCGGGCGATGATCTCGCGATAGTCGACGTAGTCTTTGCAGTCGGTGTTGTTGTATTTCTTATCGACGCGGTCTTTGGCCTTGCCGCGCCATTCGCCGCGCACGTCGCACACGGCCACGTACTGCACGTCGCCGCGCCCCAAGAAATTGTTCTGATCGCCCGAACCCATGTTGCCGATGCCGATGCCCGCCATCACGATGCGGTCGCTGGGGGCCGGACGGTCGCCCGCGCCCAGGCTGGTGGCCGGCACGAAGTAGGGGACGGCCAAGGCCGCGCCGGCCGCTCCCGCGGTCTGCAGGAATTGGCGGCGGCTGGGATATAGCTTGTGGTCCATGGATTACCTCTCGGCAATGACGAGGAGCGGGGGTGGGGATGTTGCTGTCGGAGCCGGTGCGACGATTCAAAAGCGGGCGCTTGCTTCAGCTGGCTGGAGAAGCC
>DATJTR010000094.1:0-2115 GCA_035503215.1 Pirellulales bacterium | reverse complement strand
ACCTACAAAGTGCATCATCGCGTGGCCAATCGGTTTCGCGAGGAGCGCGTGTTCCTGCTCGGCGACGCGGCTCACATTCACAGTCCGGTCGGCGGGCAGGGAATGAACACCGGCATCGGCGACGCCGCGAATCTCGCCTGGAAACTGGCCGCGGCGCTCGGTGGCAGCGACGAAACCCTGCTCGACACGTATGAGCCGGAGCGAATTGCTTTTGCCCGCCGACTGGTGGCCACGACGGACGAAGGATTTACGTTTGTCACCGCGCAAGGTCGACTCGCTCGTTGGATACGCACCCGGCTGGTGCCGGTGGTCATGCCGCTACTTTTTCGCATCGGTCCGATGCGGCGTTTCTTTTTTCGCACCGTCTCGCAAACCGGCATTCGCTATCGCGACAGTGCGCTGAGTCAGGGGCAGGCCGGAGCGGTGCATGGCGGCGATCGGTTGCCTTGGGTCGGAGCGGGAGCAGCAGCCGACAACTTTGCCCCACTCGCATCACTGGCCTGGCAACTGCATGTGTATGGGCAGCCGCGGGCTGGGCTAGCGG
The DNA here is from genome assembly GCA_035503215.1 of Pirellulales bacterium. Lineage (GTDB taxonomy): Bacteria > Planctomycetota > Planctomycetia > Pirellulales > PALSA-1355 > DATJTR01. Next base: position 1,571 of record DATJTR010000094.1, on the reverse strand, counting down.
AAGCGTGTGGCAAACTCGACCTTTCGTTGTACGTGTTTACCTGGAGCCGAGAGGCTGCCAAGGCGGGGCTGGCCTGTAACGCGATCTATTTGATTCGCCCAGACGGCTATGTCGCTCTGGCCGATGCCGGCGGCGATCCGAAATCCTTGGGCCGGTATTTCGCCAGCCACGGCACCGCGGCCACACGCAAACGGCAATCATGACAGCGCGTGCAAGAACGACGCGATGCCGCCGCCGAACCATACGAACCAACCCACCGACCACAAGACGATCCGCGACACAATCACGATCGGATTGGCTGGCAGGCGGATGAATTGCACGAAAATGCCCACGAGCAGTACCGGCGCACAAAACTTAAGCAGTTGGAGGGATGCGCTCAGACAGCAGCTCTGACATCCGCGCGAAATCGCCCCAGTCATCGGGCCAGCAACCGTCGACATCGTCGTCTCGACCACCCGTCGCGATTTACTCGGATCCGGACTCAATCCCTCGCTCGTGATCCTGAACGTCAGCAGCGAAAAAACCGTCAACATGCCAACGAATATCATCGCGTGCCAATGCGTCAGATTGTTGGCAAAGGGACGTCGCCAAGGCCGCGATTGGACGCGATGCAAATCGGAGCTTGACACGCGCAGGGTTCTCCCCCCCCGGCTATCTGCGGCCGTTCGGCGACGACGTCCTTGAAGGCAGAATCCGCCGGCGGGCGGCCGCGTGCCTACTTCTTATCGACACCGAATGGGTCTTGAACGGCGGGCGCGGCGGAGTTCCCCTCTCCGCCCTCCATTTCTTCGTCGAAACCGCGGCTCTTCGACTTCGCCGATTTTGTCGGCTTCGCCTTCGTGGCCTTGGCGGCCTTTTTCGTGGCGACCAGCGGCTTGGCCAGCGCGATCGTCAATTCGTCGGCTGCGGCCTGGCCGGGCTTTTCGGCGGCCGCCTTGTTGGCGGGGTAGTAATAGCCGGCAACCGTCACCGCGTCGCCGTCTTGAACATAGTTGAAATCGCTGGCGGTCACCTTTACCGCCACATTTTCAGCCACCTTGCCGAATAGTTTCTTGCTGCCGGCGGCCAGCGTCACGTCGTGGTCTTTCAGGCTGACGATTTTGGCGCGGATTTCATACTTGCCTGGACCGGCCTTACCGACCGGTTTCGCCGTAGGACCTTTATCGGCGAAAAGCCCCATGGCATTCTTGCCCTCGGGGGTGAAGATCTCGAGCTCGCTGATCTCAGCCTGCAAGTTTCCCTTCTTGTCGATCTCGCCGTCGAAGCGGACATGCAAACCGTTGTGCAAGAACCCGGGCTCCGCGGTGCCGGTAACGTCGATCTTGGTGTGGTCTTCGACCTTGATCAGCCACGATTCGGTCTCAGTAATTTTGATCTTCAGCAACTGATCGGACTGTATCGAATCGATCGTTCCCTTGGCATTCAAGGCTTCCGTACCCGGCGGCGGGCCGTTTTGGTCCTGAGCGGCGCTCGGGGAGGCCAACAGTCCAACCACGATGATGCAGGCAAAGAACTGACGCATGGCGTTCTGCCGCGGCTTACGCGCGACCGAGAGTTATAGGAAGGGCAAG
>DATJTR010000093.1:0-3759 GCA_035503215.1 Pirellulales bacterium | reverse complement strand
AGCGTGCCGAAGCGCTGTTCGAGAAATGGGGGATCGAAAAGATCCTCTACCTGCTCGTGCCGAACTACCACGGCGCGCATCGCGCCGATCGCGACACCGCGTTTCGGAACTGGTGCCGGCGGCAGCGGCCGTTTGCCGTGCGGTGGTGTCAGCACGGCTATTTTCACGCGGTCACGAAACACGATGCCAGCGTCGAGTGGCAGGAAGCTCGCAACGGCCTCGTCAGCGCCGGCGACCACCCGGTCGGCAGCCCGCTGACCGACGAAGGCGAATTCCGGCATCTTTCGCCTCAATGGTTGAGAGACCGGCTGGTCCGCGGCCGCGAGGTCTATCGCAGCACACTCGACCAGGAGCCGAGCGGCTTCATCGCGCCGAAGTGGATGGGCAATCGGCATCTGGCCGAAATTCTGGCCGAGCTGGGCTATGCCTGGACCGAAGACGACCATTCGCTGTGCAATCTGGACACGGGCGGACGGCGCTGGTCGCCCGTGGTGACCTGGGTCACCCGCGTCGCGTGGCGGAAGAGACTGGCGCTGTGGGGCTGCCCGCTGCTCGTGCGACTGACCCAGAGCATGCCGCTGTTGCGCATCGCGATGCACCCGTTCGATTTCGATCACCCCGACGTGGTGAACTCGATCGAGGGAATCGTGACGCACGCGCGCCAGGCACGCGAACAAGCGTTTTATCCCGAACTGCTGGCGGCTGGCGAGCAGGTGCGTGCGGCCTGATTGGCCATTGCAGGATTGATTGGCCGCGGCAGGCCTGCGCGCGATCGCGCATGACGAATCGCTCAGCGGCGGAATTGTTCAGAGCACGCTCTCCCACGACACGATCTCTGACAGCATGGCGGCGATCGACGGCATGGATCCGCACGAGCGGCGACAATTCCGACGCGGATTCTGGGCCACGGCCCTCGGCACGCTGGCCAGCCGGGTGCTGGGCATGCTGCGCGACGCGGCGACCGCCAATCTGCTGGGCCTCGCGGTTGGCGGCGTCATGGACGCCTTCGTGCTGGCCTTTCGGCTGGCCAATCTTTTCCGCCGCCTGCTCGGCGAGGGGGCGCTGGCGTCCAGCTTCCTGCCGGTGCTGGCCGCCGAGTTGGAGCGCGACCGCGAGGCCGCGTTGACCCTCGCGGCCGCATTGCTCGCGCGACTGGCCGGCCTGCTCGCGCTATTGGTCCTGGCGGGCGAAGCGCTGTGCGGGCTGGCATGGATGTGGGCTGGCCCGGGCGAGGGGCGCTTGCTGGTCGGCTTGCTCGCGGCGCTTTTGCCCTATTTGTGGTTTATCTGCCTGGCGGCACAACTCGCGGTCACGCTGCAGGCGCTGGGCAAATTCCGGCTGCCGGCCATGGCGGCCACGCTGCTGAACGTCGGTTGGCTGGCCGGCGCCTGGTGGTTGGCACCGCTTGTGGCCCAGACCGCCACCGCGCGGGCGCTGGTGCTTGCCGGCTCGATCGTGGCGGCCGGAGCGCTGCAAGCGGCGATTCAATGGGTTGCGCTGGAGCGAATCGGTTTGCCGATCCGGCGCAAATCGAGCAGCAAGCAATTTTCGGCCGCGGCCAACCGCGACACCGTCAACGGCGACCATTGGCAGCGGGTGCTTCGGCCGATGGGTCCGATCGCGCTCGCGCTCTCGGTCACGCAGCTCAGCACGCTGGTCGATGGCTGGTTGGCCTGGCTGCTGACGCGACCAGCGAGCGGCAGCGAAACCGTCGATTGGGTGCCTGGCGGGCCCGCATATCCGCTCGCGTGTGGCGCGACGGCCGCCCTGTATTACGCCGAGCGCTTTTATCAGCTGCCGGTCGGCCTGTTGGGTGTGGCGGTGGCGACCGTCATTTTTCCGCAGCTCAGCCGACACGCGGCACGCGGCGACCGAGGGGCGCTGGCCCGTGATGTGACGAGCGGATTGCGGTTGGTGGTTTGTTTCTCGCTGCCTGCCACGGTGGGGCTGGTGCTGTTGGCCGAGCCGCTGGCCCGACTACTGCTGGAGCACGGAGCATTTCATGCCGGCGACGTTGCTCGCACCGCCGCCGCCACGCGGGCCTACGCCTGGGGCATCGTGGCTTACTGCGCGCTGCCGGTCGTGCTGCGCGGGTTTTACGCGCTGGCCGATGCCCGGCGGCCGTTGGCCGCGGCGGTGCTGGCCCTGGCGATCAACGCCGGGCTCGACGTCCTGCTGGCCTGGCCGCTCGGAGAAGCGGGGTTGGCGCTGGCCACGGCCTTCTCGTCGACAGTGCAACTTGTGCTATTGGCCATGAGTTTCTCCAGCCGCCACGCCTGGCTTGATTGGCGGGCATTGGCCGTCGGCGGCGGCAAAGCCGTCGCGGCGACCGGGGCGATGGCCTTGGCCGTGGTGCTCGTGCTCGACATCGTTCCGGGGGCGGATAGGACGATGGTCGCATTGCAAGTCATCCTGGCCACGACCGCTGGAGGAGCAACGTTTCTTGTTTCGCTGCGGGTGCTGGGAAGCGATGATTTGGCGCTCATCTGGCCCAGCGGTAAGCGGCCGGCAGTCTCGCCGACCGAAGCGGTGCTGGCGGAACGTGTGCCGACGAGAGCCGAGCAAACGACGAGCGTGCGGATCGATCGCGCCGCCGAGGACGAAGCTTGTCCACCACGGCAAATGGCGCGTCAGGTGAGCAGCTTGGCGCCGTGAGCCTGCTGGCAAGCGGCCACGACGCGATCGCGGATTTCGTCCGCCTGCGCGTTGGTGAGCGTGTCGGCATGCGACCGCAGGGCGAAACGAAAGAGCAGCCGTTTTTGGCCGGCCGCGACCTGCTTGGGATTGCGATAGTCTTCGATGAAGTCGAGCGTTTCCAGATGTTCGCCCGCCGCATGGCGGACGGTGTGCTCGACGTCGGCCCAAGCGATCGCAACGGGCATTTCGAGGTTCAAATCGCGCGAGACGGCCGGAAAGACCGAGAGCGGTTTTTGCTGCGGGACCAAATCGGCTGCATCGATGAGCACGGCCAGCCGCAGTTCGGCCACCGTACACGGGTCGCGCAGCTCAAAGCGCTTGAGACCCGCGGCGCTCACTTCGCCCAAGAAGCCGAGACGCTCCTCTTTGGCTTCGGCTGTTTTGTAGAGTAATTCGCAGCCGCGCGCCGGGGCGAACAGTTCATTCTCGACCGGCCGAACGGCCACCGTCCCAGCGCAGTTCAGCGCTGCAACGATGCCCTCGATCACGCCCTTCATCGTCAGAAAGTCGCGGCCGCTGGTCAGCGTCAGCAGGCGATCTTCCACGGGCAGGCCACCCGTCGTGGGCAGATAGACCTTGGCGGTTTCGAACAACTCGATTTCGGCGTTGGCCAGGGCCTCGTTGGTGCGCCGGGCACCGAGCAGGCTGGGAACGAGGCTGCGCCGCAGGCGATCGGCCCGCCGCAGTACCGGCATCGAAGCCGAGAGGGCCGGGGCCGTGGTCCAGGGGCTGAACGCCTCGGACCACTGCTCGTCGACCACACTCAGCGTCAGCGCTTCGTCGAAGCCGGCGGCACAGAGCGCCGTGCGCACGCGGGCCAGCACTCGATCTTCGCGGGTGCGGTGCGAAGGGACCATTGGCACGCTGGCGTCTTCGGGAATTTTGTCGTAGCCGTGAATCCGGGCGACTTCCTCGACCAGATCGATTTCGCGCGTCAGATCGCGGCGCCAAAACGGCGGGATAACCTCGACAAGATGGCTCTCGGCACGCAACTCGCGATTGCCGAGCGCGGCGAGTATCTGCCGCGTTTCGGCCGGCGAAACTTCGATGCCGAGCGTGCGG
>DATJTR010000092.1:0-3156 GCA_035503215.1 Pirellulales bacterium | reverse complement strand
TCACCGACGACCAACCCGCGGTGATAGTCTTGAATGGCACCGGCAAAGATCTCGCTGGCGCTGGCGCTGAACTTGCTCGTCAGCACGACCAACGGTCCGCTCCACAGCATGCCCCGTTCGGGGTCGTTATACGGCTGAGTGCGTTTGTCGGAGTCTTTGACCTGGACGACCGGTCCGTTATCGATGAACAGGCCGGTCAGATTGATCGATTCGGTCAGCGAACCGCCGCCGTTGCGGCGCAGATCGAGGACGACCGCGTCCACCTTTTCAGCGTTGAATTTTTCGAGCAGCCGGGCCACGTCGCGCGTGGTGCTTTTGTAGTTGCCGGTCGGATCATCGCGGAAGCCTTCCATGTCCATGTAAAAGCTGGGCAGGTCGATGATGCCGATCTTGTAGGGCGCCCCGTTCGCCTTGCGGCCATCCTCGACGATCTGGCTGCGGGCTTCGCTTTCGGTCAGTTCGACTTGCGCCCGCACGATGTTGTAAATCTTCGGCTCGCTGGCGTGGGCCGGCAAAACTTTCAGGCGGACGGTCGTGCCGCGGCGGCCGCGAATCAGCTTGACCACGTCGCGGAGCTTCATGTCGGTCACGTCGACGAAGTCGTTGCTCTCATCCTGGGCGACCGCCAACACCTTGTCGTCCTTCTTCAGCCGGCCGTCCTTGTCGGCCGCGCCACCGGGGATGATCTTCTGAATCACCGTGTCCCCTTCGGGCGTGGCTTGCAGCGACGCACCGATGCCGTCGAGGGTCAACTTCATCTGGATTTCGAAATCGGTGCTCGAATCGGGGGCCATGTAGCTGGAGTGGGGATCGTAGGCCGTGGTCAGCGCCGTGAGGTAGCGCTCCAAGAGCTCGATGTTGTCGGTCTGCTTCCAACGCTTCAGCAGCGAGTGGTAGCGGCGCGTCACCTTTTCGGTGGGCGAAAGCTTGTCGTCGTTCGACTTATCGGTGGCCGATTTGCGGGCGTCGTCGCCATCTGACTCGTCCGCCGACTTGTTCTTACTCTTGGCGCTCTCTTCAGCGTTTTGGGCGTCGATGGCCCTGGCCTTGATGCCCAACAGGTCATATTTGACTCGTTTGCGCCACAGATCGCGGACGTCGTCGTCGGTTTTGGCGAACACGGCTGCATCCGGATCGACGACCATGTTTTCGTCGACCGAAAAGTCGTGGTTCTGCTTGACCAAATCATCGACGAGCTTCACGCGCTGTTCGACACGAGTGAGAAACCGCTGGAAGATCGCCTGGCCAAACTGAATCAGCCGCACGTCTCCCATGCGGGCCCAATCGTCGAGGTCGTCCTTGTGTTGATCGAATTCGTCGATGTCGGCCTGCGTGAAATAGACCCGCAGCGGATCGAGATCCTTGATGTAGTTCTTCAGCCAGCGTTCCGACATTTCATCGTCCAGCCGGTGCCGGCTCAGGTGATCGGTTTGCAACTTCGAAGTCACCGCCTTGGTGATCGCCCGGTCCATCGGTTGGGGGGGAGTCAGATCGGCCCAAACGCACTGCACCGACCAGACCGCGCCTGCGACAAGTGCCAACAGAATCCAGGTGCGACGACGGCGAACCAAAGTGGCATGCAAGCGGCTCATTAAAATCTCTCGTGCAAAAGACGGTTGGACTGGCAAAGTGGATTCTGGCGAATGCCGGAGCGAGCAGCGAATGGCCGCCCCCTAGGGGCAGTTTACCCCGGCGAGGCCGAACAACCGGACAAGCTATCGTGGGACCCGTGGGTCGATTGCGCAATAAGTGGGAGTCAGCCAACGAGTTAAAGGATCGTATCCGCCTTGTTTGCGGGATGCAAGATCAGACTTTCTCCCTTCGAGTACACGTGCCTAGCGACCCCCCGGCCACGGCGCCGAAGCGCAAAAACTCGACCGGCCTAGCCTTACGCACTCCCTTCTATAACGCAGTGGGCCGGGATTTGGTTCTGTCATTTCGCGGTCCGAATCGGGGTCGCCGACGAGGCGATGTCCACTACGGCCGTCACTAACCGCCCGTCCGGGCCCAGCGCCTGGGGGACGATCCATTCGCGTTCGATCGCCGAGTCGGCATCGGATTGTCGGCAGGCCTCAACCTGCCCTGCGACCTCCGTCAACACCTCGCCGGCGAACAGCAGGTGCGGCTGCACGATCACGCGGCGAAAGCGGCTTTGGCGGGCGTGCTTGAGCGCGTCGCCTAGCAAGGGAGCAGCCACGGCCACGAAGGCGACTTCGACGTCATCAGCAATCGGCTGCGCCGCCTCTCTGTTCGTTGCACGGGAAGATGAATAACCGCCGCGCCGCAGATCGGCGAAACGCCGCATCTCGGCAACCGCATCGGGATCGGAACTGCCACGGCCCACCAGGATCAACAATGTTTCATCGGGGGACACGGTTTCGCCCCCGGCCGCGACGATCGCCGCCCGACAGTGCTGGTCCGACAGCGCGACGATCTCGGGGTGGCATCCCAAGTGAGGGCAGAGTTCGATCGTCAGTCCCGAGTTCCGTGCGATCGCCCGGCCCAACTCGGCGGGGATATCGCGCTTGGCGTGGCCGGCCGAGAACAATACGAGCGGCAAAGCGCGCAGACGCGTCAGGCCCGCCGCCGCGAGCGCATCGACCGCCGTGGCGATCGAGGGTTCGGCCAGCTCCAGAAAGCAGCCGCGGACGCGCCAATCGGGGCGCTGGCGAGCCACCCGCTCGACCAGCTCGTGGAACTCCCCAAGGCCTGCGCTGTCGCGGGTGCCGTGGCCGACAATGAGCAAAGCGTCGAAGCTGTCGGCCGCGTGCGACGTCGGTGGCGACGGGTTCATCCCCCCCCTCGGGTTCCGGTCTGCGCTGGATTCCACGGTGATGGCCGGTTGATTGAGGGGCACTGGGATGCCGTCTTGCGGTTTTGGCCGACAGGCGCGGCGGGAAACGGGATCGGCCACGCGGCGCGCCGATCGTGGTATACTGGACGCCGACGCCCGCGGCAAGCGCGCCGCGTGCCCTCATCGCGTTGCCGGTCCCACGAGAGGCGCGCAGGAGCCCGGGGCAGCAGGATCCCGTGTACACGTATCTCACCATCAGCAACGGCACTCGGGCCGGGACGAGCTACCTGCTCGATCCACAGGAACAGAACCGGGTCGGTCGCGGGCTGGAATGCGCCGTCATGCTTACCGACCCGCTGTGT
>DATJTR010000091.1:0-7681 GCA_035503215.1 Pirellulales bacterium | reverse complement strand
TCGTGAACGCCAGCGGACCGAGAATCCCCGCGTACGCACGTCCCACGAGCAAGTTCCTGATTCAGCGTCGTCCGGCGAACCGCACGAGCAGCCATGCTCGCGAGTCCGGTCAGACCACTCTGGTTGGACCGCCCACGGAGACCGACCGAGGCAGACTTTGCCCAAGCGGCAAAGTTTGACAGCCATTCGGCTGCCGTGGGTTTCCCATTTATCGGCCCGCGTGGGGCGCCGGGTTGAATCCATTTTCCCTGCATTTCGTGCCATTCCGTGTTGTGCTGTGTGGAGACCGTCCGAAAGCGAGCCGCCGGGCAAGCGGTTCACGCGGCGGAGGGAGGATTCTGAAGTGTCGGCGGCCGCTCGATTTCCGGTCGTCGCAGCGGCCATAGCTCCACAGCCAGCCGCTCGACGGCTTGCGACCCCTCGCATTGGGGCCAGCCGAGCATCAGGGGTGTCGAAGTTTCGGCAGCTTGCTGGGCCAGCGGTTCTTCGGGAATGTGGCCCGCGGCCATCGCCCCGGCTCCCAAAAACCGGCGACAGGCCTGAGCGATGCGGAGCTGAACTTCGGTCGCCCGTTCGACACTGGGCGCACGATTGATGAGCGTTCGCACGGCAATGCTGGCGGTGCCCGCCAGCAAAACTTTGATCGTGGCGTAGCATTCCATGATGGCGACCGGCTCGGGAGTCGTGACCACCAGCGGGGCGTCGGCCGCCTGCCAGAACCGGCGGACAAAACCGTTGCGTCCCGATCCGGTGTCGATGACGACCACGTCGGCGTGCACGGCCAGCCCGCGCACCTGGTCGATGAGCCGCTGTTGAGCCGTGGCGGAATAGTCGGCCGAAACGCCGGGAGCCCAAACGCCCGGCACGACGAGCACGCCGACCGGCCCACGTGCGAGGACCTCGTGAATGCTGCGTCGGCCCGAGAGGACGTCAGCCACCGTGTTGGGTTCGGTGATGCCGCAAAGAGGACAGACCGATCCGCGCTCGAGATCGGCGTCGACCAGTATCACTCTACGACCTGCCAGGGCCAGCGCCATCGCCAGATTGACTGAGACCGTCGTGGTGCCGACGCCGCGTTGGGCACCCGTCACGGCAATGATTTCGGGCGCACCTTCGCCGCGTAGCCGGCCATGCGGCTGCGTGCGAACCAGGTGACGCAATTCTTTTGCCTGATCGTGCGGCATAGGAGACAAGTTGCTGTTTGGAAAACGGCCTGCCCTTGGGGCAGGATTTGTCTGCGATCAACTTTCGCCGTGCCGATTACGCGGCCGAGCAGCGGTGCGATCCCAAAATGTATTGCGCCATGCGAACCGGATCGGCCACGTCGAAGTCGTCCGGCACCGCCTGGCCATGGGTTACGTAACTCAAGGGCAAGCGACAGGATCGGAACACGGGGAGCAGAGCGCCCAGGCCTTGCCCTTCGTCGAGCTTACTGAGAATCAGGCGGTTGGCCCCAATCTCGGCAAATCGCTCGATGCACGTTTCCAGCCCGGCCGCTGCCGAGGCACACGAAACGACCAGATGCACTTCGTCGGGCTGCGCGGCTGCCAGCAGCGCTTTCAATTCTTCGATTTGTGCCGCGTCGCGTGGGCTGAGGCCGGCCGTGTCGACGAGGATCAACTCCAAATCCGCCAGCCGCGCAATCGCTTGCTGCAGCTCTTCGGCCGTCGAAGCGACTTCCAGCGGCAGGTCGATGATGTCGGCATAGGTTCGCAACTGGTCGACTGCGGCGATGCGATAGGTGTCGACCGTGATCAAGCCGACCTGGCGCTGTTCGCGAAGTCGGAAATGAGCGGCCAGCTTAGCGATGGTGGTGGTCTTGCCCACGCCGGTCGGGCCAATCAATGCCACCAGCCTTCGCTCGCGCGCGGCGGAAACAATCGGGCCGGCAACCGCGATCTCGTGGCCGATCGTCGCCAGCAGGTGCGTGCGGGCGGCTTTCGAATCGCCGCTGTCGCCCGCGGCCAGGCTGCGCATGGCCGTGTCGAGCAAGTCGTGCGCGAATTCGGCCGGCGTTTCGACATCCAGCAGATTATCGAGCAGCCACGCGGGGGCTGGCGGAGTTCGCTCGGCCTTCGTGTGCTGCGCGCCCTCGGGCTGAAGCGGCGAGATCGAAATCGGGACACCCGTCACGTCCGTTTCGCCGGCAAGCGCCGTCGCCGTGGGAGCAGCCAGATCGATGCCGCTGACCGTGGCGAAACGGGGCGGCGTGATCTTGAGAGCTGGCGCCCGGCGCGGGGGTAATCGGCTGGGAACGACGACTTCGGCCGACGCGGTGACTTCGATCAGCCGATCACCCCGCAGCCAAGAGAGTACGCCGCCAGGACTGCGCACTTCGCGCGTTTCCAGTACGGCGGCGTCCGGCCCCAAATCGCGGCGCACCAGCGCCAGCGCTTCGTGGATCGATCGAGCTCGGTAGGTTTTTAGTTCCATCGCCAACAATCAGTCATTCGGCAAGGCAACGTTTCAGTGATTCGTGGCCGCCGCCACGTTAGCGGCATCGCTCACCATTCCCAATGCTTCGATCTGCGTGTCGCGGGTGACCTCGTTGTAGCTCAGCACCACCAACCGCGGCAGCGGACCGGTCGTCAATTGCTTCAGGCCGGCGCGAATCTGCGGACTGACGAGAATCACCGGCGGATGGTTGGCCAAGGTCAGCTTTTCGACTTCGGCCGCGATCACCCGGCACGTGGCCTCGATCGCCTGCGGCGACATCCGCACGTTCAGACCGCGGTCGGTGTGTTCCAAACCCGCGCGAATCCGGTCTTCGATCGCCGGATCGAGCGTCACCACGTACATCCGGCCTTGGCGGTCGCGATAGCGATTGGAGATCGCGCGGGCCAGTCGATGCCGCACATATTCGGTGAGCAGCATCGGGTCCTTGGTGCGTGGCGCGTATTCGCCGAGCGTTTCCAAGATTGGTCCCAAATTGCGAATCGGGACTTGCTCGCGGAGCAAGAGCTGCAAGATTTGTTGCACGTCGACCAATTTCATCTGACTGGGAATCAGATCGTCGACGACGGCGGGTGAGGTCTTCTTGAGCTCGTCGACCAGGTGCTTGGCGGCGTCGCGCGTCAGGATTTCGTCGGCATGCTTGCGGACGATCTCGGTCAGATGGGTGGCCAGCACGCTGACCGGCTCGACCACGGTGTAGCCGAGCATCTCGGCCTGATCGCGACCGCCGGCGTCGATCCAGGTGGCCGGCGTGTTGAAGGCAGGTTCCTGCGTTGGCACGCCGGGGATTTTGCCGGTGGCGCCGCCTGAGTTCATCGCCAACAGCATATTGGGATTGAGCGTGCCTTCGGCCACCGGCACGTCGACGATCTTGATCCGATACTGATTCTGGTCGAGCCGCATGTTGTCGCGGATGCGGACCTTGGGCATGATGATGCCGATGTCGGCCGCCACGTTTTGCCGCACCCGCTGAATGCGTTCCAGCAAATCGCCGCCCCGCTTGGGATCGGCCAGCCGGATCAGGCCCACGCCGATTTCGATTTCCATGGGATCGACGGCGAGAAAGTCTTCGACCCGTTCTTCGGGTTTCTTGGCGGCCGCGGCGCGCGACTGTTTCTGAACCGCGACGTCGACGGCGTGTTGCTTGCGCGTGAGCATCACCGCCAGGCCGATGCACCCACCGCCGATGCCCACCAACGGCAACGTCGGCAGATTGGTGAAGACGAGGAACGCCAGGAATCCGCCGGTGATGGCGAGCGCCCGGGGACGCGAAAACATCTGATTCAGGAATTGCACCGGCAGATTCGTCTCGCCGCTGGAACGGGTCACGAGCAAACCTGCGGCCAGCGAGATCAAGAAGGCGGGAACCTGGCTCACCAGGCCGTCGCCGATCGTCAAACGAGTGAAGAGCGCGGCCGCCTCGGAGATTCCCATACCATAGTCGACCACGCCGATCACCAGACCGCCGATGATGTTGATCAGCGTGATGATGATGCCGGCGATGGCGTCGCCGCGCACGAACTTGCTGGCACCGTCCATGGCGCCAAAAAAGTCGGCCTGTTGCGTGATTTCCAAGCGGCGCCGCTGTGCCTCGCGCTCGTCGATGATGCCCGCGTTCAAGTCGGCGTCGATCGCCATCTGTCGGCCGGGCATGCCGTCCAAAGCGAACCGCGCGGCCACTTCACTGATGCGCGTGGCACCCTTAGTGATGACGACGAATTGAATCACCACGATGATGACGAAGATGATGATCCCGACGACGATCTTGTCGCCGGCCACGAACTCGCCGAAGCTTTTCACCACGCCACCGGCCGCCAGCATGCCCTGCGTTTCGGCGTGCGTCAGAATCAAGCGGGTGGTTGCCACATTGAGCACCAACCGGCCCAACGTGGTGGCCAGGAGGAGCGAGGGAAAGACGCTGAATTCCAGCGGAGTGCGGACGTAAATCGTCGTCAGCAAGATGATCACCGCCAACGTGATGTTGCCTGCCAGCAGCAGGTCCATCATCGGCGTTGGCAGCGGCACCAGGATCACCAGCACGCTGGTGATGATGCCGATCGGAAAGATCAAGTCCCGCGCCCGTAAAAACGGGGACAAGAGGCGAGACGTGCCCACGGGCGAAGCCATCCAACACTCCGAAACGGAAAATGAAGCGAGGCGCGGGTGCGCGACAGAACTGTCTTGAACGAACGGGATCGACGAGTCGTCAGAAGAGGGCGGGAAGTTAGTCGAACGGCCGCGGACTGTCTAGCTCGATTTGAGGGGCCGCTAGCGTCGCATCGGTGGGATGTGATGCGGGGCGGTGCTAGCTCGGCAACGCATTCGCGGACATGCCGGCCATTTGCCCGGAAGACATACGATGGCACGACGCATCGGGCCTCGGCGGCTGGGGCCGTGCGAGCTGGGCGCGCGTTAAAGTTCGCGGATTAGGCGGACGATAACACTGCGCACACGCTGGGCGGAGTGCGCCTGCGGCGAGTTTCCCATGGCGCCCGGTTTGGCCATTCTTTCGCCGTTCATCTCCCTTCGCGAAAGACAGGATTGTCGATCATGAGATTTGCCCCCGTTTGGATTGGTTTGCTAGCCAGCGTCCTCGTCGGTTGCGAAGCGGCGACCGAACCGGCCCCGGCGCCACAGGCCTCGGCACCGGCCGCGCCGAGCGAGGCGGCTCAAACCGCTGTGGCGCATGGACTGTTGCATTTCAGCGCGGGTTATCGGCAAGCGCTGCTCGAGGCCGAGCGGGAGAACAAGCCGCTGTTGCTCTTCTTTACCGCCCAGTGGTGCAAGTATTGCCACCAGATGGCCGGCGAGGCATTCACGAATCCGCAAGTGGTGAGCCTGTCGGAAAAATTCGTTTGCGTGCTGATTGATGCCGACAGCGCTCCGGAGGTTTGCCGCGAGTTTCACGTGTCGGCATTCCCCACGGTGCAATTCGTTTCGCCGCAAGGAATGCCGCTCAACCGGATCGAAGGCAAGCGTCCGGGACAGCAGGTCATGCTGGCGATGCAAGCGGCATTGCAAACCGCGGCTTTGCGCAATCAGCCGACCGCTGCCGCAATTCGCTGAGAGAAGAGTGAGCCTGCCGACAACAACGATGGGGCGCCGGCTCGACATTAACCACGACTTGACCCGCGACGGGCTCGTCGCGGAGCCCCCGATCACGCCCTGCGCTGGCAGCGAGGTCGGATGACGTCGCTGGCCAAGCCGGCTCGTTGCATGGCCAGGATCAGCAAATACATCGGATCGAATTCCCACCAGCGATGCCAGTTCGAGGCGCTAGCCGGGTCGACGTGATGGTTGTTGTGCCAGCCCTCGCCACTGGTCAGCAGGGCCACGAACCAACTGTTGCGGCTGTCTTCGCCGGTTTCGTAGTTGCGGTATCCGAAGAGGTGTGCGGCCGAGTTCACGCTCCAGGAGATGTGCCAAACGCAAACCGTGCGTAGCAGCACGCCCCACACAACCAGGCTGCCGCCGAACCGCAATTGGGCCTGCCAAGTGCCGCCCGCCAGCCGGTTGGCGAACACGCCGACCAAAAAATATGCGGCGGCATGCAGAAAATAGATCCACAGCGGCAGCAGCGTTCGTTGCAGTCGCATGTAGTACGGGTCGCGCAGCACGTCGCGAGCGAATCGCTCGTAGGCCGGGGCGGTGCGAATGTCGCGGTTTTCCACTAGCAACCAGCCCATGTGGCTCCAAAAAAAGCCTGCCCGAGGCGTGTGTGGATCAGGATTCTCATCGGCATCATTGTGGTGCAAGCGATGCGTTGCGACCCAACTCCCAGGTGCATCCTCGAGACAGCAGACGCCAATGGTCGCGAGGACATGCTCCCACCAAAGCGGGCATTTGAAGCTCCGGTGAGTGAGGAGCCGGTGATAGCCGATATTTATTCCTAAGGCGCCATAAGCGTAGATACCGCCTACGAGCAAAGCGACCCCCGTGAGGCTGAAGAAGTATGGCAATAGCGCAGCAAGCGCCAGCAAGTGTACGAACACGATCGGCACGGCATAACGCCAGACGACACGGTTCGTGACGGTCAGCGGACGAGCGACACGGCGAGCGGCGCCGAACGGCCTGGCGGCCGAGGCGGGGAAGGAACTGGACATGATGGCAGGGCGTCCATGCTAGAGAGAATCGACAAAATTTTGCACTGGCGAGCAAGCTCGCCATCCCGCGTACTCAAACCCGAAACCCGGCTGCCCTGGCCTGAGAGAGAGCCTTCAATGTAACACGGCAGCGAGTTTTGGACACCGGTGGGGAATTCGGATTGCGGGCGCCGCTTCACACTGGTGAAAGAGCGAAACTCTTAACCGTCTGGGCGGCTGAACCGGTTGTAGCGTTCGGGAAATCTTGGGAGCTAGCGAGGCGCCATATCCTCTGTTTCGTAGCTCGGCGAAGGGCGGTGGCGTCCGTGGGACGAGGTTGTTATTCTTGAGTTCGGGCAGCCCAAACATGTCGCCCGCAGCCGGCGAGGGGCGTGACGAAGAGACGAACCGCGAAGTTTGGATGCTCGAAACGAGGTGGGGAGGCTCGCCGTGCCAGAGGAAGATCGGAAGAAGAAAGTCGTCACCAATCCCTATCCGTTCTTCGCGGCCCGGTTCTGGCATGGCATGTTGGCCGGTCCCTGGTTTCGTCTCTTGGCGAAGAATCGTTTCCGGATTCATCCGCTGCAAATCCCCTTGGCCTGCACGCTGTCGAGCGTGAGCCTGCTGAATTCGACCTTGCGGCCTTTGCAACAGGCGATTTTGGGCCGGAAACTGGCCAAAGTACAGGTCAAGGATGCGCCCATCTTCATCGTGGGGCATTGGCGGAGCGGCACCACGCTGCTGCACGAACTGATGGTGCTGGATCAGCGCTACACGTTCCCCAGCACTTACGAATGCTTCGCGCCGAACCACTTCCTAATCAGCGCCTGGCTGGTCACGCGGATGCGGTTCTTGATTCCCTCGCGGCGGCCGATGGACAACATGATCACCGGTTGGGAGCGGCCGCAGGAGGAAGAATTCGCGCTGTGCAACATGGGGATTCCGTCACCCTATTTGACGATGGTCTTTCCGAACGAGCCGCCGCAGTATCCGGAATACCTGGATCTGGAGTCGCTGTCGCCGGAGGCGCGCCGGCAGTGGCAGCAGGCATTGGTTTGGTTTTTGTCGCGGCTGACGTTTCGCCGGCCGAAGCGGATCATTCTCAAGTCGCCGCCGCACTTGGCGCGGATCAAGGCGATTCTGGA
>DATJTR010000090.1:0-5031 GCA_035503215.1 Pirellulales bacterium | reverse complement strand
CCGGAGTCGGCGTACGCGTCTCTCCGAAGCCGGGCCCAGAGACGAATTTTTCGACGTAATCGCTATGCAGCAGCCGAAGCGATTCGGTGCGCAGGTCGAGTCCATCCTGGGCGGTCCGAGCATCTTGCTTTTCCTGAGCAGCCAAGGCGATTTCGACCGTGCGGGCGAGGGCGGGCGCTTTAACGCCCGCCGCCTTCCGTTCGTAGGTTAGCCGCGGGGCGATCGATTGGAACGGAAATTCTCGCCTCAGTTCGTTGGCCCGGGCCAAAATCTCTTCGCGCGATGCCTTCTTGGGATCGAGCGGGTCGTATCGAGCGTCGAATTCTGCGGGCCCGGTAATTCGGTCTTTCAGGAATTCACTGTCCCAAAGCTCGCGCACCTGCCGCTGCACCGCCGGCCGATGATAGACGTCAACCGTGAAGATCGAGCGCCCCGGAATGATCCACACGTCCCTCGACGCCGCGAAATCGGGCAGCCGCCGCACCTCTTCGATGAAATGGACCCGCATCCGCGTCGTGTAGTCGGATGGGGCGTGCAGCCGGAAGGTTTCGAGCACCGGTTCTTTTTGATCCTCGTCGCGCGGGGCGACGCGCGCCCCCTCGTCATCCAGATACAGACCATAGCTCTCGCCGCGGGTCTGCCGCGTCACATGCTCGAGTGCCGCCTCGAGGCTGGCGGGGTCGGAGCTAAAACGTGCCGTTATTTTGTGATCGAGATCATATTTTTCCGCCTGCGGATCATTGCCGGCGACGTACCGGATCGGGACGCCGGTTGCCTTCGCTAAGCGAGCGACCATCTCGCTCAAAGGAAGTTCGACAAAATCGAGGCTAACCCGTGCCGCCAAACGCCGGTAGACGGCCGCGTGCGACGGGGGCTGAGAAACCTCGTCGGCCGTGGCCCGCCAGACCAGAGAGCCGACCAGGCACGATGCCGCCGCGACGGCCGGCAGCACGATCGCGCGCCCGGGAGAGAAACGGGTCTGGAACCGTTGCATGGTGTGCTCCTCTTCGGCCAGGAACCGGCTGGGTCGCTGCACGCCGCGGAACTGATGTCGTTATCTTAGCAGGAAGGTTTGCAGGGGCAGCGCCGCAAACCGGCCAGCGGCCGTTTTCGCGAACGACAGGCCCGCTCCACTCGTCGCGGTTCCCGCTTCGAGCTAGAATTCCCGGCCCGGGGCTTTAGACGCTGGTAGCATGCCAAAAGTTTCACGGCCCGCTGAACCATGCGACGGAACGCCGGAATTTTGCAGACAGCGTAACGACCTACCCCCTTAGCCCGGCCCGAGCCGCCCAGTCGTCGAACCTGGTCGGCCCCAGTCTCGCGTTCGGTCCCGGATTCAATCCGCGTTCGTCCAGCGCCGCCCCCACATACAGGACCTTGGGGTCCGCGACCACGACGCGCCGGTCAGCACTCGCTGCCAGGTATCGTCCGACGAATTCGGCGATCGACTGTGTTTCGGGACCGGCCAGTTCGACGATCCCGTTGGCCGGCTTGGCCAGGCTGATATCGGCCAGGGCGGAAGCGACGTCGTCGGCCGCAATGGGCTGCATGGGGGCAGCCGGCAGCCGGACCGTGTCGCCGCCGCTAGCGGGGCCGGCGATCCATCCGAGGAACTCGAAGAACTGCGTGGCCCGGACGATCGTGTAGGGCACCGGGCCACGCTCGATCAGCTTTTCCTGATTCAGCTTGGCCCGCATGTATCCGCTGCCCGTCATGCGATCGGCCCCGACCACCGACAGCGCAACGTGATGCTTGACTCCGGCCGTCGCTTCGGCGGCCAGCAGGTTTTTGGTCGAAGTGTCGAAGAAGGCCATCACGTCAGCGTCGGCCCAGGAGGGCGAATTTGACACATCGACAACGACGTGTGCCGACGCCACGACTTCCGCCAATCCCTGGCCCGTCACCGTGTTCACGCCCGAAGAAGGGGAGGCCGAGGCCAGATCGTGATTTAGCTTACGGAGAATGGGAATGAGTTTCTTCCCGATGAGCCCACTGCCACCGACGACAACGATTTTCATGGTCGATCTCCTCATCGCTCAACCAGACGAACCATCCGGCACGCTGCTGCGACGGCGCGATGGTTCAAGCTCCACGGGCGGATCGCACGTTGCTCCAGGTTACTCTTTCTTCGCTGCCGGAATGACGAGGCTCGTGGCGTCGCGCGGGTGGAGCACCCACGCCAGAATTCGAGTCTTCCCTTTCGCGGCCGGGTTTCGGGACACGCGGTGCAGACACCCTTTGGGTTCGTAGAACGTTTCGCCGACTTTGAGCACTTTGGCCGGCTGATCGTCGATCGCCCACTCGTACTCCCCTTCCAGCACGTAGCCAAACGCCGGGCCGGGGTGCCGGTGCGGATCGCTCGCTTGCCCGGGTTCGAACGTCACTTCGACGGCACTCGCCTTCATTTCTTTTCCGTCCAGTTTCTCGGCGATGTCCGGAGCGGCCAAAAGCTTGACGGAACCGTGATTCCCGTCGTGCTGTGCGGCCGTCACTCCCACGACCGCGAGGACGACCCCGACGACCAATAACGGTTTCCTTTTCATCACGACGTTCTCCGTTTTGAGACTCGCTTGAGATCGAGGGGTGGCCGCCCTTCAGCAACCAGGACAAACAGGACGGGTTGTTTCGCGGCAGTCCGGGGATTCTTTTTTCAAAAAACCGATGGACCGGCCAATCGGAAAGAGTCGAATCGTGCATCAAACGAGCAAGCGCGAGAAGGGCGCGATGCGGGCCCGGCCAACTCGCTTGCTGCCAATCGTAGCACTGCTGCCGATTCAATTCACCCAAGTCGGCAGTGAGTTCCGGACGGGAGTGCTTTTGCGCATCATCGCCGGCACCAGCTTTGATCGAGGGCTTTGTCCCGAGCCTCCTGGTGCCGCAGGGAATCGCGGGCCATACGGTCGTGCCGAAAGAGTCCGCCGCAGGCGAGCCAAGAGCCCGTCTTTTGCTCGGCAGGCACGAAAAGAACCATCGCCGCGGCGTCGTTCTGGCACCCTGTGGCGGCAAAACAACGCGACGGCAACAGGAATGCTACGTCACGGCGATACGAGCGGAGAGGACAGGATTCGAACCTGCGGATGGGTTACCCCATCACCGATTTAGCAAACCGGCGCTTTCGACCACTCAGCCACCTCTCCGGGTGGAAAATGCACGAGACTAGCACGCCGAATAGACCCGCGCTTGTCGCACTGGGTTCGCCAGAGCGGCCAGACCGTACATCGAACGATTTTGACCGATTCGGCCCGCGGTCGCAAGACCGGGCGGGCGGGCAGTTGGTGGTCCCGCTGGCGCCAAAAAAACGGTGCTCACAGTTGGGCGTTCTGGGCAGCGGGCGGCTTCCGCGACCAGCGCTCGGTGATGCCGGGCGACGCCTGGAAAGAGACCGTCTCCAGCTGCGGAAGCGCGTCGAGCGGGGCCAGCCCCTGTTGCGTGACCCCCGTTCCATAGAGATGAAGACGTTTGAGATTCGGCGCGTTGCCGATCAATTTGAGCCCCGCGTCGTCGATTCCCGGCTGGGCGATGGGTCGTCCCGCGCCGACCTGCAAGGCGATCAGCGCGGGAAACTGGTGGACGTGAGCCAGAAAATCGTTGGCCACGCTGTCTCCCATCAGCGTGAGATGGGCCAGCGACGGCAGATTGGTCAGCGCTTCGAATCCCGTGCCCGTGACTTCCAGGTCGATCAGAACGAGCACCCGCAAACGGATCAAGCCGTTCAAATGGGCCAGTCCTTCGTCGGTGATCGGATCGGCGGCGAGACTCAAGGTTTGCAAGTGCGGCAATTTGGCGATCACGCGGAGCGCATCGTCGCCGATTTTCGGGCAGGCATTGATCCGCAAGTTTTCCAAGGCGCGGACGGCCGCCAAATGCTCCAGCCCGGCCGGAGTGATGCGCGCACCGGCCACCGACAACTCGCGAAGCAGTTTCATGCGGGCCAGGGCCCGCAGTCCATCGTCCGTGAATCGCGGGCCTTCGATTCTCAGTTCGGCGAGCGACTTGAGGTCGGTCAGTCGATTGATCGCCGCATCGGTGGCCAGGTCGCCATTCAGGTGCACGGCGGTCAGCGTCTGCATGGTCGCCAGCGTGTCGATGCCCTGTTGGGTGATCTCTGCGTTCTCGTTCTTGAGAGCGATTCCCTTGAGCATGCGAAACGTCTTGAAGATCGGTAGCATGTCATCGCTGACGCGGCATTTTTGCAGCGAGACCCAGCTGAGCTTGCGAAGTTTGCCGAGCTTTTGGAGATCCTCGGCATCGAGGGGGACGTTTTCGAGCGTCAACTCCAGGAGATCGCCCAGCCGTGCGATCGAGTCGATGCATTTCTCCGAGCAGCCGCTGGCGTCGAGGTTGAGACGCCCGACCCCCTTGAGCCGCGCGATGCGGGCCACCAGCGCGTCGTCTGCCCGGGGTGAGCGGAGTTCGATCGACAGCAGCTCCTCCCTCCTGAGCCCGGTGATCGTGGTGATCGTCGCATCCGCCTTGCGCAACTCGGCCAGGATTCTGTCTTGCTCGGTGAGCAGCCCCTGCTTGCGCGCTTTGATGTTTTGCTTGGCAGCCTTTTCGGCTTGCTGCCGGTTGGCCCGGGCGCGAATGGCCGCCTTGCGCGCGGCGGAGGTGTCGGCGAGCGCCGGCAGTGCGAAACCGGCCGCCAGGCACGCCACGAAGAACAGACGAAGAGCCTTGCCAGTCGCAAATTGGCCAGACATGTTCCGTTCCTTTTGGAACCGGGGCGCTGGAGAACAGCCGCGGACCTCTTGATAGCTCCAAGCTAACGCCCGAGAGTGGACGCGGCAATCTATTTTTTGCGGCCAGGCGCACGAGTGCGGAAGGGACAGAACGCCCGCATGGGTAGATTAGGCCTCGGCCTGGCGATTTAGCCGGAGGAATTGAACCGCGGAGTGATTATGTAGCGGAAAGAAAAAAGCCAGTTGCTCGGACGCGTGGGGTTTTGGGAAAGTTCAAGTGTGGATACGAACTTTTCCCGACCTTAGCACAGGAGCACTGGCCATGGCTGAGTTTATCATGGTTGCCTGCGAT
>DATJTR010000089.1:0-3052 GCA_035503215.1 Pirellulales bacterium | reverse complement strand
GGCGGCGAGTTCGCGCAGGGAGCCGCCTTGCCCGAAGAGAAGGAAGAAACCGATCAGGCCGCCCACGCCCGATTGATCTTCCGATTCAACCGCCGCAGTCTCGGCCGTCTACGCCAACTGATCGATGTGATCAACCGTGGCGAGCTATTGCCGCCACGCCGCGCTGCGACCAAAGGCTTGGCGCCGTCTTGACCGGCTGCAGCGCTCCTTCGCCACCTGGCTAGCGCCTGCCAGGCTTCGTGTAAGCCCGGACCGGGCCCTTCGCGACGGGCGGCGATCGCAGGCGGACGGGCTGAAAATACCATCCCGCGGCGTTTTGCGCCCATGCTTGCTCGATTGCCATTGGCTTGCCACCCGCGGACAAGACTTGAACGCGCAGAGTGGCTTTCTCCGACTTGGGATCGGCCAGCACGGTCTGGACGACTTTGGTGTCGACCTTGACGTCACGATCTTCGACCGGTTTCGGCAGTTGCGACCCGTGTGCCAGCCAAATGCGCAGCGCGCGGTGCTGCGCGGGATCGGTCAGGCGAATCATGAGCGGCATGTCGCGGCGAACCAAAGCCTCGGTAAAAACCTGGGCCCGCTCTTCCAGCGAATCGGGGAGCACAAGCGGCGCGGGCTCGGCGGGCGACCGCCCGCCAATGGTCACCACAGCGATGATTGCCGCCAGCAGCACAACACCCACTGCCCATCGCAGCCGGCCTTGCGTCAGGAACAAGACCGTCCGATCGAGCAGCCATCCGCCGACCATTTTGGAACGGCTGGTGAGGATGACCTGGTGCGGTTCCCAATCGGATGAATGCGTGCGGACCTGAACGCCGACGCGGTCTTCGGGCAACTCGACCAATCCTTGCGGCTCGACGCAGAATCGAGTTTGGCAGCCGCGGCAGAATAACATCTGATCCAATTGTTCCAGCGGGATCAAACCACCGGATTGACACTTGGGGCAGGCCAATTCGAGGCGCAAGTCGGAGTAGCGATCGGCGTCGGGTTGCGTCCGCATGAGACGATCCTCTTCAGCTTCGGCCCGAGCGTGGAAAGCGCTCCGATCTTGGAGCGACTCCCCGCTCGGACCCAATGATGCCCCGCCGAGTTCCGTGTGCGGAATTCCTGCCCGCTGTGAGCGAGAATCACTGCTGGTTGAAGTACTGCGACAAAACTTCGTCGCGGCCCGTGCCGGTCCAGAGGTGATTGTCGCTGACGTTGTTAATCCCGCCGGTGGTTGCGCTCGATGTGGTGCCGAACGGCAAGGTGCCGGGGTTCGGGTTGACGGTGGCATTGGTCAGATACTGCGGCCACGCCACGTTGGTGGTGGAGGTATAAGTTTTCGTCGTGGTGCCGACGGTTTGGGTATAGGTGTACGTGTAGGGTGTCACCACATAGCCCAGCTCCTGCAGCGTGTGGCTTTCCGTGTGTCCATCGACGAAGACCACGTTCGCCCGGCCGTTATGCCGTTCTTCCGCTGGCGAGAAGTAGATCACGATGTCAGTCCCCGTTTCATCGGGGCCGTAGGGATCGAATCCGGCCATCAGCGAAGGCGAAGGCGATCCCCAGGTTGAGGTGCTCGTCGAGAACGCGTCAGGGGGCTGCACGCGTTCGTGCGGCGGATCGAGGGTCATCGAATGGCCGCCGTGACCGACGTTGCCGCCGCGGCTGTCGCCGAAGGCAATCGTTCGCGCCGAGTCTCTCACCAGGGGCACCGGATAATTGATATAGGGAGAGTTGGGATAATCACCTTGGTCGTCGATCGTGCGGCTGTTGCCGAGATAGGCGAAGTTGTAGCCGTAGGCACCGTTGCGGATGCTGTTGAGATTGGTGGCCAGACCGCCGTTCGAAGTTGGATCGGGATTGGGATCTTGCAGCGAGGGATCGAGAAAGATTTCATTGTCGAGTGGGACCAGCGTGTAGGTGGCGTCGCCGCCGGCGGCCACCGAGGCATCGGCGCCCACCGCATAACCGGTGATGATTTGCGTGCCGAGCGGATAGCCGAACACCGACCCACCCGCGAGGACGGCCGTGTCGTATGCCCGCAACGTATCGGGATTCTGCGCCGGCCGGCCGAGATAGTCGGCCACGATCCATTGCCAGCGCGGGCGATTTACCCCCCACCGATTCACGTGATTGGGATCTTCCCAGCGATAGGGCAGGAAGGCGCGGTTCGCATCGTAGAACTGTTGCTGACCAAGATTGATCTGGTGGAGGTTCGCGGTGCAGGTTGTCGATCGCGCCGCTTCGCGGGCTTTCATGACCGCGGGCAAAAGAATCGCGGCCAACGTAACGATGATGGATATCACGACCAGCATTTCCACCAGAGTGAAAGCAGGTCTTCGTATCTTGGTCAATCGGCGGCGAGGATCGCCGTGGCAAGTGTGCTTGCGATGCATGTTCATTTCCCCGTGTGTGGCCGTAGTGATCGTCGCGCCAGCGCCGATCGTCGGCGCTCGGGCGTGCAGAGGTCGCTGCTTTGGCAAACGCCATGCCGAGAGCAGGAAGAAAGTGACAACTCATTCCAGCAAAGCATTTACGATATTCGCGCTGCTCGCCGCCGGACGTCGGTGCGTACAATCGATTGCCGCCAACGACGAAAGTTTGATCGTCACGACCACGCGCGTGGCCTGCCGACGACTTGCTGGCTCGACGTACGGAAAACGGCGGATCAAGGTCGGCTTGCCGGCTATTTCAAGAGCTGACTTTGACCGCTAAGATCTTGCCGTGGAACAAAGCGGCGGCGCACGCGCTTCTCGGACCCGCCGCGGCAGATGGCGTCGGCGATGAAGTGCAATCGAGGGAGGTCAATCCACGGATGACAGCGGCCCGTGCGACTCCTGGCGCGTCCTCCGAGCTCCAGACGCTGGTGGCTTTGGCCGAAGCGGCGTATCAAGCTGGACGGCTGGCTGAAGCAGCCGAAGCATGCCGAAGGATTCTTGCGCTCCGGCCTGACCACGCCCCGGTTCTCGACTATCTCGGCGTGATTCTTGGCCAGCAGGGCCATCCGGGCGAAGCTGCCGAATGTTTCAAACAGGCAATCGCCCTCAAGCCCGAGTTCGCCGAG
>DATJTR010000088.1:0-3875 GCA_035503215.1 Pirellulales bacterium | reverse complement strand
ACCCTGGCCGCCAACCGCACTCCTTCGCGGTGTAAACTAGGTGCTGGATCGGTCTCTCGGCCGCTCGACGTTCTTCGCTCTCCACTGGCCCCGCAAACCGATCTCCCATCGCCGCCCGTCTGCCGCGTAAAATTCTCCTCGCGCATGAAATCTCTCCATCTCAAACACGCTCGCCGGCGTCTTTTGGTCGCCCGCGACGAGAACGGCGTTCCGCACATTTCGGCCACCAGTTGGCGCGGCGCGCTCTACGGCCTGGGATTCATGCACGCCTACGACCGCCCCACGCAAATGCTTTTTTCCCGGGCCGTGGCCAGCGGCCGCTCGGCCGAGCAGATTGCCGACAAGGACGAGCTGGTCGAAACCGACCGCTTCTTCCGCCGCGCCGGCCTCTATCTGAATCTCGACCGCGAAGTCGATCAGCTCGACGACGACACGTTTGCCGAACTGACCGCCTATTGCGAAGGCGTGAACGACGGCCTGAAAGAATCGGGCCGCTCGCTGCCCATGTGGGCCACCGGCTTCACGCCCACCCCTTGGACGCAGCAAGCCGTGCTGTTGGTCGGCAACCTGCTCAGCTACGGCGGACTGGTCGTCAGCCAGCAGGAAAACGAACGCATCTTGCTCGAGCTGATCCAGGCCGGCGTTTCCGACGAAAAGATGCGCGAACTCTTCCGCCCGCTGATCGACCAGGCCGATTTCGACCTGCTCCGGCAGGTGAAGATTCGCCGCCAGCTCTCCGACGAAGCCTTGGAACTGATCACCGATCTGCCGCGACTGGCCGGCAGCAACGCCTGGGCGCTGCGGCCCGAGCGAACCGCTTCGGGCGGGGCCCTGCTGGCCAGCGACCCGCACTTGGAAATCAATCGCCTGCCGGCCATCTGGTATGAAGCGGTGCTCCGCTGGGGACCCCGCAACGAGCATTATGTGCTCGGGGCCACCTTGCCCGGCTGCCCGCTGTTCGCAGTCGCCCGCACCGCCGCCCTCTCCTGGGGCGTGACCTACCTGAAAGGGGACACCTGCGATTCGTTCATCGAAGATTGCCGCCCCGGCGGTAACACCGGCTGGCAATATCGCCGCGCGAGCACCTGGCAAGACTTCGATCGCCGCCGCGAGACGATCGTCCGCAAGGGCCACCCCTCGGAAGTGCTCGACATCTACTCAAACCCGCAAGGCACGCTGGAAATGACGCCCCGGGCCGACGCACCGGGCTATTACCTGTCGAGCGCATGGATCGGCAGCGGAGCCGGGGCAGGGCGGTCGATCGCCACCTGGTTGGAAATCGTCGCCGCCGACACGGCCGCCGAGGCCGCCGAAATCGCGCGCGTCTGTCCGCTGCCAACGTTGACCTGGGTCTTTGCCGATTCCGCCGGCAACATCGCCCGGCAGACCAACGGCTGGTTTCCCGACCGCCCGCGCCATCTCAGCGGCCTCTTGCCGGCGGCCGCTTGGGACGAGCGGAATCATTGGCGCGGCCGGCTCGGCCCCGAAGTGTTGCCCGGCAGCCAGAATCCGTCGGCCGGCTTCGTGGCCGCGGCCAACGAAGACGTGAACGTTCCCGGCGGCCCACGATTGGTGACGATGATCGTGCCCGACTATCGGCGGCGGCGGATCGACGAGCGGCTGGCGAAACTCGAATCCGCCACGATCGAAGACATGCAGGCGCTGCAGTACGACGTCGTAAGCCTGCAAGCCCGCGAACTACTCCCGGTCCTTCTGCCTCATTTGCCCGAGGGCGAAATCAAGCGTCGGCTGGCCGCCTGGGATTGCCGCTACGACCCGGCCAGCCTGGAAGCGACCTGGTTCTCGCGGCTGTACCGCAACGTGCTGCTCGAAGTGTTTGGCCAGGAGCGGGGCATCGGCTGGCGGCGGATGCTCTACCTGGCCACGCGCGTCGGATTTTCCACCATGCTGCTCACCGCGATCGATCGGCTGCTGGTCGAGGACCAATCGGTCTGGTGGCAAGGGCGGGACAAGGGGGAGTTGATTCGCCGCGCCGCGGAAAAGCTGGATCGCGAACCGCCGGAACCCTGGAGCGTGACCAACGGTTTTCACTTCACCAACCGCTTCATCGAAGACGGCATCGTCGGCCGGGCGCTCGGCTTCAGCACGGGCGAACTGTCGCTTCCCGGCTGCCACGCCACGGTGTTTCAAGGCCACCTGCTCAAGGCGGCCCGCCGCGAAACGACCTTCGCCCCGTCCTATCACTTCGTCGCCGACATGAGCACCAATGAAGCCTGGACCAACCTGCCCGGCGGCCCCAGCGAAAGCCTGGTTTCCGGCTGGTACAAGAACGACATCCCCGCCTGGCACGACGGCCGCTACAAACGCCTCGCCCCGCGCGATCACGAGTGAGCGCTAAAAGAGCTGTAGCTCCTCGGACGTTTTGCGAACGCCGGACGAGTTTCGCCTCGCCTCGCCAAATTGCCCGATTTTGACTGCTCCTCGCGGAAATCGCGCCACGACCTCCAGTTCGCCCCCCAGCGCGTTGACGATCTTCCGCAGCGTCGAGATTTGCATGTCGGTCTGCTTCTCCAGCTTCGCGACGCTGGGCTGCTTGATACCCAGAGTTTGAGCGACCTGCCGTTGGCTCTTGCCCGCGGCCCGCCGCAGTTCGCTCACCAGCAGTTCACCGAGCAACTCTTTCGTCCGGGCCGCCGCCCGCTCGCGAGTTCGTTTTGTCGTTGTGCGGCGAACCAACGCGTCGAACGATTTGGCCATGTCACTTCTCCTTCCGTTTTTTCTCGTCCGCAAGCCGCGCGAGATGCGCGACGGAACGCAACCCGCCACCATGAGTCACAATAGCCTATAGGCTATATTCGCCAAATAGGTGATCCTATTCCGCCGTCGACACGCCGGCCAGGTACCACTCGCGGCCCAGCGGGCTGACGCATAAACTGACGGCGAACACGCTACGTTCTCTCAGGACGGATCCGCCCCTCTGCCGCGATATGACTCACGCTCGCCGCTCCAAATCGCCATTAATCGCGCCGCCGGAAATTGCTGCCGATCCGCACGATCCCAAGCGGCTGACCGCCCTCCGCCGCCGGCTCGTCGCGTGGTATCGCCGCAATCGCCGCGATCTGCCTTGGCGGCAAACGCGCGATCCCTACTGCGTCTGGATCAGCGAGATCATGCTGCAGCAGACGCAGGTGGCCACGGTCATTCCCTATTACGAGCGGTTTCTGGCCCGCTTTCCCAACGTCCGCCGCCTGGCCGCGGCCGACGAACACGAAGTGCTCCGCCATTGGGAAGGCTTGGGCTACTATCGTCGGGCTCGGCAACTTCACCGGGCCGCCCGGCAGATCGTCGCCGAGCATGGTGGCCTGTTTCCCACCACGCCAGCGGCAGTCGCCGAACTGGCCGGCATCGGCCGCTACACCGCCGGGGCGATCTTGTCGATCGCCCTTGACCAGCCCGCGCCGATTTTGGAAGCCAACACCGTGCGCCTGCACAGCCGGCTGCTCGCGCTCGACGAAGACCCGGCCAGCCGAGCCGCCCAGCAGCGGTTGTGGCAATTCGCCGAAGCGGTCCTCCCGCGGCGCGGGGCAGGGGAGTTGAACCAGGCCCTGATGGAGTTCGGCAGCCTGGTCTGCACCCCGCGAGCGCCCAAATGCGATGCCTGCCCCCTCGCCGAGTATTGCCTGGCCAGGGAGCGTGGCCTGGAGGACGTGATTCCCCGGCCGGCAAAGAAACCGGTCGTCGAAGCGGTGCGAGAAGGAGCGGTCGTCGTTTGGCGCTCCGAGCAAGTGCTCGTGCGTTGCCATCCCGCGGGCGAACGCTGGGCCGGGCTGTGGGATTTCCCTCGCTTTCCACTCTCGGCCGAAAGCCCGCCTCTCGTGGCCGACGAACTGGGTCGCGGCGTGGCCCAGCAAACC
>DATJTR010000087.1:0-5342 GCA_035503215.1 Pirellulales bacterium | reverse complement strand
TCATGCCTTGAAGACTGGCGATGCCACGCTGCTGGCGATAGGGGTCAATTGGGGCAGTGCCGCGGCCATCCGGAGCCAGGCCGATTACACGCCTCCCGAGCATCGCTATGTGGACCTGATCAATCCCGAGAATCCGCAGCGCGACTTCATCTGGCAAAGTACGAAGGCGTGGGGGACGGTGAAGTTTCTGCCCGAAGGCAAGCTGACTCCGTCGCCTTCGCTGGTGCAGCTTTCGGTCGTCGAGCAGGAAATCAAGCGCGAGTATTCGACCGAAGGCCCGGTGGAACTGCGTTTCGAAATGCCCTATGACGGGGCCGCCACCCTGGTGATCGAAAAACCCGACGGCACGCGCATCAAGAATCTCATTGCCGACTACCCGCGCAAGGCGGGTTCTCAGGTCGATTATTGGGACGGCACCGACGACGATGGTCACCCCGTGCCGCCGGGTAGCTATCGCGTGCGCGGGTTGTGCCATCAGCCTCTCGATTTGCTCTACGAGTTCGCCTACGGCAATCCGGGCAATCCTCCCTATGCGAACGCGGCGGGCACGGGCAACTGGCTGGCCAACCACGATAACCCGATGGCGGTGACCGCCGACGAAAAGCGGATTTACATTGCGGCGCCGCAATCGGAAGGTGCCACCACGGTTTTGGCGACCGACTATAGCGGCCAGCGCCAATGGGGTCACGGCAACATCAGCGGCGGCATGATGGTGCGCGAGGGTAAATACCTCTACATGCTCGTGGGCGGGGCCGTCTATTCGCCCTTCGTTCCGGACGGCGAAGTTCACATCACGCGTCTCGACCCGGCCAGCGGCAAATATATGCCGTTCGCCGACGGCAAATACAGCCACAAGATCGCGGAAATTCCCACCGATTGGAGCCAATGGCCTGGCTACAAGGCGTTGCGGCCCGAGGGCGAAACGGTCGCCAACCACGGCTACGACGCCGCCTGGTGCCTGCGCCAGACTCTCGGTTTGACGGCAGCTAACGGCCGGCTCTACGCCTCGCTGTTCAACCAGGGGCAAATCGTGGTGGTCGATCCGGAGAAGGGGGAAGCAGCCGGACAGATCGCCTTGGAACATCCGGCCGGACTGGCTGCCGACGCGAGTGGTGCGGTATACGCTCTGAGTGACCAACGCCTCATGAAAATCGCCGCGGACGAAAAGCAATCGGTCCTGGTCGGCGAGGGTCTCTCCGCACCGGTGGGTTTGGCCACCGATCGGCAGGGGAACATCTTTGTTTCCGACTGGGGCGCGGCAATGTGCGTCAAGGTCTTTTCGCCAGAGGGGAAACCGCTGCGCACGATCGGGCGCGTGGGGGGCCGGCCTCTGACCGGAGCCTACGACACCAGCGGCATGTTTCGACCGTGGGGCATGGCCATCGATGGCGAGAACCGCCTGTGGGTGGCCGAATACGACGATTGCCCGCGCCGCATCAGCGTCTGGAATGCCGCCACGGGAGAATTCGTGCGCGAGTTCTGTGGCACGACCTATTACGGAGCCGTGGGTGCCTACGTCAACACGGTCAATCCCCGTCAGGCCTTCGTGATGGGAAACACCTGCGAGCTGGATTGGGACAATGGGCTGTGGCGCGTGACGGGAACGTTGTTCCGGGCGACTCGCCCCGAGGATTTGTTCGGCGGATTCGACCGCGAGGGGCTGAAGCTGGAAGTCGTACGCCACGAGGGGCGCGATCTGCTCCTGGCCACCGGACGCTTCGTGAATTGCGTGGCCGAGCTGGGCCCTACGGGGGCCAAACCGCTGGCGGCCATGGGCTCGACCGCGGCGTTCTGGAACCTCCGCCACGCCTGGCCCGACCTGGTCATGAAGCAGTTCGCTGCCGATCCAAAAAAGTTCGAAGACTTGAAGAAGCGCATGCCGGGCATGTTCACGGGCCGCGGGCCCGCCTATCCCTTTCTCGGCTTCTTGATGCAGACGCCGTGGGTCAAATCGCAGTTCGTCTGGGTCGATGAGAACGGCGACGGCGGAGTGCAGGAACCGGAGATCCAGTTCTACTCGCACGACGAATTGGGCAGCCTGCCGCTCGTCGCAAGCTGGCGCACTGGTTTCGGGCCCGATCTGAGCGTGTATACGGCCGACTTCCATCGCGACGGCACGACGCTGGACCTGGAGCTGTGGAAGATTCCAGTCACGCGTTGGACCAGCGCCGGCGTGCCCGTCTACGACGCCAAGGCGGCCGAGCGCATCGCCGCCGTTGCTTCCCGCCCGGGAGCTGGTATATCGACCTGGACCGACAGCCAGGGCAACACGGTGACCATCGAGGGGGGCGAGCTGCGCATGTTCTCCTCGGCAGGCAAACTGCTCTGGACCTATCCCAGCCCCTGGACCGGAGTGGGCGGGTCGCACTCAGCCCCCAGGTGCAAGCGCGGGCGGATGATCGGCGAGAATTATGTGCTGGGCTCTGCCAAGCTGGATTCCGAGGTCGGCGAAATCTTCGCGATCAACGCGAATTTGGGAGAGCGCTACCTGCTGACGACCGACGGCCTGTATCTGGCCGGCCTGTTTCAGGATGGCCGTGGCGCACCCGACTCTTTGCCGGAAACGCCTCGGCGAGGAATGAGCATTGGCGGTTGCTCGGCGGGGGGCGAGTCGTTCGGTGGCGAATTCTTCCGCAATCCGCTGGACGGCAAGGTTTATTTGGGAGGCTCGGTCGGCGCTTGTCGCGAAGCCGCGGTGATTGCCCAGGTCACCGGCCTGGAGAGCGTCCGCCGCTTTCCTACGGAAACCTTCAGCTACACGCCCGAGCAGCATGCCGAAGCGGCCGGGCTGCTGGCCTTGCGTGCCCAGCGCGAGGCGGCGGCGAAGAACCTGGCAATCGCAGGACTCAAGGAGCCCCAGACCGGGGTGCCGAAACAAGACGCGTTCGACTGGCGCAACGATCGCCGCGTGGCCCGCTGGTCGTTCGACCCGCGGCACTCCGCCGAGGCCACTTGGACCTACGATGCCGAGAACCTGTACCTGGCCGTGCGGGGCGTGGCGGACGACTCGCCCATGGTCAACGGCGGCAACGATGTCCGCACGCTGTTCAAAACCGGTGATGCCATCGAGTTCGAGCTGCGCACCGAGCCCGATCGAGACGACAAGCAAGTGATTCCCGGCGACCTGCGTCTGCTGGTGGGCGTCTTCGAGAAGAAACCGGTGGCGGTGCTCTACCGCTTTAGCGTGCCGGGAACGACCCAGCCCGTGCCGTTCACTTCGCCGATCGGCACTACGCTGATCGACCAGGTGGAAGTACTCGACGACGCGCAAATCGCCATCGACCGCTCGCCGACCGGCTACGGCGTGCGCGTGGCCGTGCCGCTGAAGGATTTGCACTTTGCACCAGCGGCGGGCAAGAGCTATCGCGGCGACATCGGGGTGGTCTATTCCGACAAGGCTGGCACCGTCGACGAGTTGCGCATGTACTGGGCTAATTCGGTGACCGGCGCGGTCAACGACCTGTTCACCGAGGCGAAGATCGTCCCCGCCACCTGGGGCCGCTTCACCATTGAGGAATGAAAGCGGTGTGAGAATCGTGCTGGATTTGATCCATTCCAACGTGGTCAGGCGAAGCGCAAACGGCGTTGCGTTTCGTATGTTGCTGTTGGCCGCTGCCGCAAATGTTTGTAGCCGCGCGGCCGCGTCTTCCGAAGGGCAATGGCAGGGGACCAGTTACCCGCGCGTCGCCGCCAGCGAGTCGTCGCATCCGGCTCGGTTCTTCGTCACCGATTCTGGTGGCAGCGGCGGCGGCTTTGGCGGGGGCGATCCGCACCATCATCTGGGAAGCATCGATTTCTGGAATCGGAACATCGGTTGGGCCTGCGGCAATGGCGGCGTGTTCCGCAGCGCAGACGGCGGCCTGAGTTGGACGCGCGTGAAGCCGCGCGGCGGTTGGGCCCAGGTGCGGCTGACCGGCCCTCAAGACGTCTGGCTGCTGGAATCGACGTTTGTCGATCGCAAGCCCGTGGTTCATCTCTGGCATAGCACCGATGCCGGACGCAACTGGCAAGAACCTCTGCCCGAGACGTTGATCGGTGGGTTCTGCCTCTACGCCCGCGGCCGGCATTGCTGGATCTTCAGCGGCCGGGCCGACGGGATGAGCTTCGCCAGCGCCGACGGCGGCCAATCGTGGCGGCGAATCGATTTTCACGGGCTGCTCGCGGGCGGAACGCACCTGGCGATTCCGGCCGACGTTCCTACCAATGCGCCAGCCGGCCCGAATGAAGGTTTCGTGGCCTATGCGTTCGGGCATCGGGCCAGCGGCAGTCGATCGCCAATGGCCAAAAGCATCGACGGCGGACACGAATGGGAGGCGATAACGCTCCCCTCGGACCTACCAGCCAGCGAACTTCCGAAAACGATGTACTTTGCCACGAGCTGGAAAGGCTGGCTAGGCTTCAAGGATGGCCGGATCCTGTTGACCGCCGATGGCGGCCGTACCTGGCAGTGGCGCAATCTGCCCACCCACGACCAGGCCGTGATTGCCCTTTGGATGGACCAGGCAGGCCACGGCTTCGCCTCCGTGGCCAACGGACCAAGCTGGGGTTCCACCAACGATGCCTATGTCGGCGCCTATCGCGACGCCGTGTTCGAGACCCACGATGACGGCCAGTCCTGGACCCCCGTGCTCTCGGGCTACAAACAGATCAACGCCTTCGTCGCGCTCGACGCTAACCACGTGTGGGGCGCCGGCTACTCGCCCACGAACGTGCCGAATGATTTGATTGTGATCTGGGATCGTTGAAAGCTGCCTTGCGGTCGCGTGATTTGCCAGAAGTGCCACGGCAAAACGAGTGGCCCGGTGTCTATCGAATTCCGCGGCCGGATCAGGGCAGCCTGGGTTTTGCATTGAACTCAAGGGATGAACGTTTCGGCTGCCGCTTGCGGGGATGGCGTGGCAACCCTGCCTCGCGCGCTTGACCACGACAAGCAAGGAGGTAATAGACTGCAGAAGGGCGTGAACGATGTGCGTTGGAGAAGGCCGCGCGCCTGCGCCTAGCCGGAGGATATGCCTGTGTCCAGTAGTTTAGACGATCGGTATCGCTCCGCTGCGGTGTCGCGGAGACGGTTTCTAGGCGGTACGGGAGTTGCCTGTCTCTCGCTTTTGACCGCTCGATTCAGCACGGCCGAGGATGAAAATCCAGCCCCGCCGCGATTTGTGCTCGAGTGGGGGCGGCCTGGTAACGCGGAGGGGGAGTTTGCTGCGTGCATCGGAATCGCGATTGGCAAGAACGACGTGGTGCATACCGCCGAATTCCGCAATGAGCGAGTGCAGAGGTTTACGCCCGATGGGCAATTCCTCGGCGCGTTTGCCGTGCAGCCTTTCGCCGGTGGGCTCGCC